>NZ_NEHZ01000039.1:0-3638 GCF_002112565.1 Pseudomonas sp. R25(2017) | reverse complement strand
GCGGCCAGAGCCCAGCCCCATGTGGACATCAACAGCCCGGTGATGCCGTGCCCGGCGAGCCAGGCCGAGCTGTTCGTCGTGCCGGTGCGTTATGCGCTGGCGCACGAGCAGGCCGAAAACGCCTGCGTCATGCCCGGCGTCACCCCCGGGAGCCGCCCGATGGCGGCCCGTCGCCTGCGGGAAGGGTTCGTGTACCTCTGGCAGCATCAGGGGCCGCTCAGGCGTTTTGCCGTCTCGTCGCAGGGGCTGTTGCAGGAGCAGGCGCTGGATGCTGCCCCCGGCCCGGTGGCCGACGCGCCGTCGGCCGGCCTGCGATTGGCGAAAGTCCACGACGCCTGGATGCTGTACAGCGAATTTCCGTTGAACGCCGAACACTGCCGGGCGCTGGGCGACAGCGAAGCCAAGCGCCGCCAGCACATGCGCCAGATCGCCTTGCGCACCGTGGCCGACGAACTGCAGGCGCCGCATTGCCCGCCGCTGGACAAGGGCGAGGCGGTCATGGCCGAACTCATCCCCGGCACCTACGCCCGCTCGATGAAGGCCGACCGCAAGGACAACGCCGAGGACACCGACGCCCTCGGCGCGACGCTGCTGAAGGATCCGACCCGGGCCAACATCAAGGCCTACACCGATGCCATGCACCGCGCCCGTGAGCGCGAGCGTGTCATCGCGCAACACCCCGGCGCCAGCGACCAGCCGCCGGGCGAGTGGAGCGCCGAACCATGGGACGGGCAGGGCACCCGCGACTGGCTGGACAATGCCAAGACCCAAGCCGAGGGGCTGTACGCGGTGTTCGCCTGCCTGGACGACGACCTGGGCGTCTTGCGCGACATCAACCACGAACAGGAGCGATTGGAAGCCGATCACGAACAGTGGCTGGGCGAGAACAGCCTGCGCCTGAGCATCGGCGGCTTCGTGCGCAGCCTGATCACCGAGGATGGCGCCGAACTGGCCGGCGACCTCAGTTACCGCTACAAGGACCGCGACATCCGGCTCACGCCCGAACAGGGGCAGGTCATCCTCGACAGCCAGCATCGGCTGGACGAGGAACTGAAGTCCGAGACCCGCGCCCGTCAGTACGGCGGGCAGCCGGGCCCGGCAGAAACGGCGGCCCGCGATGCCCGGATCGCCGAGATCCTGGCCCCTGTGCGCGGCTTCATCCCGGCCGACCTGCACCACGAGATCCAGGCCGTTGTCCGCGAGTACCGGGCGCAGAAAAGCGCCAACCGCGACAACCATGCCTTCAGCGCCAAGGTCGGCGACTGCATCGACCTCGATGCGATGGACACCTGGTTCAGCGACACCGCCGCCGCGCATTTCCGGCAGCTGGAGCAGCGCCACACGGTGCTGTTCGCCGACCGTGGCGTGTACCTCAAACGCTCGGCCAGCGGCACCTGGTTCGTAGACTACGACGACCTGCCGACGCGCCGCTGGCTGAGCGAACTGGCCGCCGGCTGCCTGAGCGCCCAATGCATCCGCGCCCAGGGGGCCGAGCAGTACGCCGACCATGTGCGCTCGGCCGACGGCGGCGCCCTGCGGCAACTGTTCAACGCCTGGACGCCGTCGCTGGAAGCCGCCGTCAACAACGCCTCGCGCCTGAGCGAACTGCTGGCGGCGCTGTCCGCCGACAACCTCAGCGCCACCCATCAGGCACTGGCGCCGCTGGGCAGCGACATCCTCGACGACATCGCCGGCATGGCCCGGGACACCGCCAGCCAATGGAACGTGCTGGTCAACCGGCTGGGCGCCGCGCTGCTGTTGCTCAAGGGCGACAGCAGTTTCAGTGCGTCGTGGATGAGCCTCTTCATCGCCGCGAGGCTGGGCGGCGAAAGCCGCTTGCAGCGCGTGAACGAGGGCGCGCGGCAGGTGTGGAAGCTGCTGGGTCAACGGGCCGAAGCCCTGGATGAATGGGTGCGCAAGACCGGCAAGGCGATCGGGGCTGGGCGGGGAGAGCGGATCCTGAACTCGCCGGCGGTGGTCAACAGCGGCGGCGTGGTGCCGTTGGCGGCGTTGCTGGTGAACGTGGTGAATGTGCAGAACTACTTGCGCGAGGCTGCGGTGCTGGAGGGGATGGGAAGCCGGCGGGTGAATGACACGGTTTCGGCGAGTTTGTATGGGGCGGCGGCGTTGGTGGCGGTGGTGGATAGTCAGGTTAGGGTGGGGCTGGGGATCAAGGAAATGGCCTTTAAACTGCCTAATGGCAGGGTGGGAAGTGCACCAATGCTTACGTTGTTTGGTGGGGTGATTGGTGGGTTGTCGGCGGGTGCAGCATCGGCCGAATTCAAGTCTCTACAGGAGCAAATTGAAAAAGCCCAAAACGCCGTCGATCCATGGCTGGAAATGCGTCAGCTCGTAGTCGGAGGACAGATAGCGGCTTTCGGCACCCAGGCATTGTTGGGCGCTTCTTACACAATGAGAGCCTTGGCCGGTTCTATAACAGTGGACGTCGCCATCCTGCGCTACACACTGTACATGGGCCCGGTGAACTGGGTCATCGCCGCACTGGGCGTGCTGTACCTGACGGCCTGGATCTTCGAGAAAACGCCGCTGCAGCATTTCCTGAGCACCTGCTGCTGGTCCAAGGCGCGGGCGGGCGATTTGGCGCCCATCGCGCCGAAAGCCCAGCAGGACGAGCTCGACCGCCTGTACCTGATCCTCTACACCCCTAGGGTCAGCATGAAGAGCAGCGCAAGGCCGGCCCGTGACGACAGCTTCGCCGGCCTGAAACACGTCAGCGCCGTTGACGCGCTGACCATCGACCTGCCGGGCGCCGAACCCGGCAGTGCCTACCTGGAGCTGAGCATGATCGGCGATCCCATCGACACCCAGGGCTACAGGCACCTGATCAAGAACAGCCCGGCCAACGGCTACAAGGCGCCACGGCCCTGGCGAGACCTGGCGCCGCACTGGCTGTCCGGCAGCCAGTGCGGGTGGATACCGGTCAAGGAAGGCCAGGGGCTGCGCCTCAGCGGGCCGTTCAAGGAACTGGCGAATGTGCTCGGTTCCCCGCCGAGCACGGTGTCGTTCCGCTTGCGTTACCGCACGCCCCTCACCGGGATGCTCGGTGCCCGCACGTTCATCGGCGGGGAGCGAGGGCTGGCGTTTACCCTGAACAACGACACCGGCGTCGTCGCGCTGCGGGGCGACCCGACCCCCGAGCTGGATCGCGTGCCGAACTACCCGCTCGGCGACGATCACCCCGGCGCCATTTACCTGCAACCCAAGGACAAACGATGAGTACGCCAACGGCCGGCACCACGAAAAAAGGGATGTTTTCGCGCAATGACTATCTGGCGCCATTGCCGATCCCTACGGGGGAAAACCCCTGTGACATGCTCAATACCATCTGGCGCAAGAACGATGTCTTTATTGACATCGGCAACTACAGTATCGGTTCGGCGGTGATGGTGATGTGGCCCATGGTGATGTTGTTTTTAGCCATGTCATTTTTTACTCGAAATCTGAATTCTGATTTCAGTCAAGATGTTCTGATCCTCGGCGCATGCATCATGGCCCTCCCAATTTTTTGGTTCATCCGAGGCCTCTTCCGCGAAGTCCCCTTGCCCGTCCGCTTCAACCGCCAGCGCCGCGAAGTCTGCGTGCCCCGCGACAACGGCGAATACTGGATCGTCCCCTGG
>NZ_NEHZ01000038.1:2076-5415 GCF_002112565.1 Pseudomonas sp. R25(2017) | reverse complement strand
ACCCCACACTACCATCGGCGATGCATCGTTTCACTTCTGAGTTCGGGATGGGATCAGGTGGTTCCAACGCTCTATGGTCGTCAAGAAATTCTGTGTGCCGCACCGTCTTTCGACGCTTCGGCGAATCGGGTATGTGACAGCTTTGTGCGTTTCGCGAACTTTCGGTTCTGACGTCTCCACACACCGCAATCTGGCCCCTTCCGGGTTCGCAAATTGCTTGGGTGTTATATGGTCAAGCCTCACGGGCAATTAGTATCGGTTAGCTCAACGCCTCACAGCGCTTACACACCCGACCTATCAACGTCGTAGTCTTCGACGGCCCTTCAGGGAGCTCAAGGCTCCAGTGAGATCTCATCTTGAGGCAAGTTTCCCGCTTAGATGCTTTCAGCGGTTATCTTTTCCGAACATAGCTACCCGGCAATGCCACTGGCGTGACAACCGGAACACCAGAGGTTCGTCCACTCCGGTCCTCTCGTACTAGGAGCAGCCCCTCTCAAATCTCAAACGTCCACGGCAGATAGGGACCGAACTGTCTCACGACGTTCTAAACCCAGCTCGCGTACCACTTTAAATGGCGAACAGCCATACCCTTGGGACCGGCTTCAGCCCCAGGATGTGATGAGCCGACATCGAGGTGCCAAACACCGCCGTCGATATGAACTCTTGGGCGGTATCAGCCTGTTATCCCCGGAGTACCTTTTATCCGTTGAGCGATGGCCCTTCCATACAGAACCACCGGATCACTAAGACCTACTTTCGTACCTGCTCGACGTGTCTGTCTCGCAGTCAAGCGCGCTTTTGCCTTTATACTCTGCGACCGATTTCCGACCGGTCTGAGCGCACCTTCGTACTCCTCCGTTACTCTTTAGGAGGAGACCGCCCCAGTCAAACTACCCACCATACACTGTCCTCGATCCGGATGACGGACCTGAGTTAGAACCTCAAAGTTGCCAGGGTGGTATTTCAAGGATGGCTCCACGCGAACTGGCGTCCACGCTTCAAAGCCTCCCACCTATCCTACACAAGCAAATTCAAAGTCCAGTGCAAAGCTATAGTAAAGGTTCACGGGGTCTTTCCGTCTAGCCGCGGATACACTGCATCTTCACAGCGATTTCAATTTCACTGAGTCTCGGGTGGAGACAGCGCCGCCATCGTTACGCCATTCGTGCAGGTCGGAACTTACCCGACAAGGAATTTCGCTACCTTAGGACCGTTATAGTTACGGCCGCCGTTTACCGGGGCTTCGATCAAGAGCTTCGCGTTAGCTAACCCCATCAATTAACCTTCCGGCACCGGGCAGGCGTCACACCCTATACGTCCACTTTCGTGTTTGCAGAGTGCTGTGTTTTTAATAAACAGTCGCAGCGGCCTGGTATCTTCGACCGGCGTGGGCTTACGCAGCAAGTGCTTCACCCTCACCGGCGCACCTTCTCCCGAAGTTACGGTGCCATTTTGCCTAGTTCCTTCACCCGAGTTCTCTCAAGCGCCTTGGTATTCTCTACCCAACCACCTGTGTCGGTTTGGGGTACGGTTCCCGGTTATCTGAAGCTTAGAAGCTTTTCTTGGAAGCATGGCATCAACCACTTCGTCGCCTAAAGGCAACTCGTCATCAGCTCTCGGCCTTGGGATCCCGGATTTACCTAAGATCCCAGCCTACCACCTTAAACTTGGACAACCAACGCCAAGCTGGCCTAGCCTTCTCCGTCCCTCCATCGCAATAACCGGAAGTACAGGAATATTAACCTGTTTTCCATCGACTACGCTTTTCAGCCTCGCCTTAGGGACCGACTAACCCTGCGTCGATTAACGTTGCGCAGGAAACCTTGGTCTTTCGGCGTGGGTGTTTTTCACACCCATTGTCGTTACTCATGTCAGCATTCGCACTTCTGATACCTCCAGCAAGCTTCTCAACTCACCTTCACAGGCTTACAGAACGCTCCTCTACCGCATCACTTGCGTGATACCCGTAGCTTCGGTGTATGGTTTGAGCCCCGTTACATCTTCCGCGCAGGCCGACTCGACTAGTGAGCTATTACGCTTTCTTTAAAGGGTGGCTGCTTCTAAGCCAACCTCCTAGCTGTCTAAGCCTTCCCACATCGTTTCCCACTTAACCATAACTTTGGGACCTTAGCTGACGGTCTGGGTTGTTTCCCTTTTCACGACGGACGTTAGCACCCGCCGTGTGTCTCCCATGCTCGGCACTTGTAGGTATTCGGAGTTTGCATCGGTTTGGTAAGTCGGGATGACCCCCTAGCCGAAACAGTGCTCTACCCCCTACAGTGATACATGAGGCGCTACCTAAATAGCTTTCGAGGAGAACCAGCTATCTCCGAGCTTGATTAGCCTTTCACTCCGATCCACAGGTCATCCGCTAACTTTTCAACGGTAGTCGGTTCGGTCCTCCAGTCAGTGTTACCTAACCTTCAACCTGCCCATGGATAGATCGCCCGGTTTCGGGTCTATACCCAGCGACTAAACGCCCTATTAAGACTCGCTTTCGCTACGCCTCCCCTATTCGGTTAAGCTCGCCACTGAATATAAGTCGCTGACCCATTATACAAAAGGTACGCAGTCACAGAACAAAGTCTGCTCCCACTGCTTGTACGCATACGGTTTCAGGATCTATTTCACTCCCCTCTCCGGGGTTCTTTTCGCCTTTCCCTCACGGTACTGGTTCACTATCGGTCAGTCAGTAGTATTTAGCCTTGGAGGATGGTCCCCCCATGTTCAGACAAAGTTTCTCGTGCTCCGTCCTACTCGATTTCATGGCCAAGAGATTTTCGCGTACAGGGCTATCACCCACTATGGCCGCACTTTCCAGAGCGTTCCGCTAATCTCAAAGCCACTTAAGGGCTAGTCCCCGTTCGCTCGCCACTACTAAGGGAATCTCGGTTGATTTCTTTTCCTCAGGGTACTTAGATGTTTCAGTTCCCCTGGTTCGCCTCTTGCACCTATGTATTCAGTGCAAGATAACCAGCTTGTGCTGGCTGGGTTCCCCCATTCAGAGATCTCCGGATCAAAGTCTGTTTGCCGACTCCCCGAAGCTTATCGCAGGCTACCGCGTCTTTCATCGCCTCTGACTGCCAAGGCATCCACCGTATGCGCTTCTTCACTTGACCATATAACCCCAAGCAATCTGGTTATACTGTGAAGACGACATTCGCCGAAAATTCGCATTGCTCCAAGAGCAACTCACAAATTTTACCTTAGCCTGAATCCGCACCAGTGAAAGTGCTTCATCAGTCTTTCTATCACATACCCAAATTTTTAAAGAACGATCTGACAAAGGTCAGAAATCAACATTCACCGTCTCTCGACGGAATGCTCATTTCTAAGCTT
>NZ_NEHZ01000037.1:0-7040 GCF_002112565.1 Pseudomonas sp. R25(2017) | reverse complement strand
GTCGAACGGCGAACGCGAGCCGAGCACCGCCTCGACGGTCAGGCCGCCCACGGCCAGCGCGCCGGCGAACAGGTCCTCGCCCTCGAACAGCCCGCGCAAGGCGAACGCGGTGGACACCTGGGTGCCGTTGAGCAGCGCCAGGCCCTCCTTCGCCGCCAGGGTCAGCGGCTTGAGGCCGGCGACCTTCAGCGCCTCGACGGCCGGCAGCCATTCGCCCTTGTGGCGCGCCTTGCCCTCGCCCAGCAGCACCAGCGACATGTGCGCCAGCGGCGCGAGGTCGCCGGAGGCGCCGACCGAGCCCTTGAGCGGGATGTGCGGGTAGACCTCGGCGTTGACCAGCGCGATCAGCGCGTCGATCACCTGCCGGCGGATACCGGAGAAGCCACGGCTCAGGCTGTTGACCTTGAGCACCATGATCAGGCGGCACAGCGCGTCGCTGACCGGCTCGCCGACGCCGGCGGCGTGGGACAGCACCAGGGAACGCTGGAGGTTCTCAAGATCGGCGCTGGCGATGCGGGTCGAGGCCAGCAGGCCGAAACCGGTGTTGATGCCGTAGGCGGTACGGTTCTCGGCGATGATCCGCTCGACGCAGGCGACGCTGGCGTCGATCGGCGCCGAGGCGCTGTCGTCGAGGGTCAGCGTGACGGGGCTCTGGTAGACGTCACGCAGTTGGGCCAGGGTCAGTTGGCCGGGAATCAGGTTCAGCGCGGTCATGCTTGTGCTCCTTTTGAGAGGTTCTTGTTCATTCACCAGACGCTCCGGAGAGTTCCGTTGTCCGTCGCTTCCCGCCTTGTGGGCGGGCTGGCGCCTTGGCACGCTGGTTTGCGGGGGAATCAGTTCACGTCGGGCAAGGCCTTGCGCAACAGTTCCGGGGCTTTCAGGACACCGGCCGCACGGGCAATGTCCGGCGCCAGCCAACGATCCTGGTCGTAGGCCGGCACGTGCTCGCGCAGCAACCGCCAAGCCTTGCCGGTGCCGACACCGAAGCGCTGTTCTTTCAGGAACTCGAAGGCCTGGGCCGCCAGCAGGTATTCGATGGCGAGGATCTGCGTGCAGTTCTCCAGTGCGCGGTGCAGCTTGAGCGCGGCGTTGGTGCCCATGCTCAGGTGGTCTTCCTGAAGGCCCGAGGTCACATAGTTGTCGAGCACCGCCGGTTGCGCCAACTGGCGGTTCTCCGCGCACAGCGACGCGGCGACGTACTGCACGATCATCATCCCGGAGTTCACCCCAGGGTTGGCCACCAGAAACGCCGGCAGGCCGCTGACGTGCGGGTTGACCAGACGATCCAGGCGCCGCTCGGCGATCGAGCCGACCTCGGCCATGGCGATGGCCAGCAGGTCCGCCGCCAGCGCCACCGACTGCCCGTGCGGGTTGGCCTGGGACATCACCCGGAAATCGTCCGGCGTGCCCAGCAGCAACGGGTTGTCGGTGCAGCCGTTGAGTTCGGTCTCCACCTGGCGGACCGCGTGCGCCAACTGGTCGCGCGCCGCGCCGTGCACCTGGGGAATCGAACGGATGCTCAAGGCGTCCTGGGTGCGGATGCCCTTGCTCGACGCGATCACCTCGCTGCCGTCGAGCAGCGCCCGCAGGTTGACGCCCACCTGCTGCATGCCGGGGTGCGGCTTGAGCGCGATGATCTCGGCGTCGAACGCGGCGATCTGGCCGCGCTGGGCCTCGAAGCTCATGGCGCCGATCACGTCGGCCCATTGCACCAGACGCGTGGCGTCGGCGATGGCCAGGCAGCTCAGGCCGGTCATGCACGGCGTGCCGTTGACCAGGCACAGCCCGTCCTTCGCCCCCAACTGCACCGGCTGCAGGCCCTCTTCGGCCAGCGCCTGCTGCGCGGCGACGATCTGCCCGCGGTAGCTGACGTTGCCCACGCCCAGCAGCGCGATGCCGATGTGGGCCATGTGGGTCAGGTAGCCCACCGAGCCCTGGGACGGCACCTGCGGGGTGATGCCGCGGTTGAGCAGCGCCAGCAGCGCCTCGACCACCCGGCGGTGCACGCCGGACTTGCCCTGGCTGAAGTTGCGGATGGCCGCGCACAGGATCGCCCGCGTCTGCTCGTCGGCCAGCACCGGGCCGACGCCGCAGGCATGGCTGAGCAGGGTGTTGCGCGACAGCTGGCTGAGCTGTTCGTCCTTGAGCGACACGTTGCACAGCGCACCGAGGCCAGTGTTCACGCCATAGGCGCGTTCGCCGCTTTCGACGATGCGCTGGACGATGGCCTGGGCGTTCTCGATGCGTGCCCAGGCGCTGGCCGACAACTCGAGCGGCGCACCGTGACGGGCCACGGCGACCACATCCTGCCAACGCATCGGGGCGTCGGCGATAACGATTTTTTCAGCCTGGGACATCTAAAACCTCAACCTTGATAGGGATGCAGCGCTACTGGCCTCATCGCTGGCAAGCCAGCTCCCACAGGTATCTCAGTGATCACACGATCCCTGTGGGAGCTGGCTTGCCGGCGACGGGGCCCGTCAGACCACCGCAAAATTCAGATCAGACCACCGCCGCCCGCCGCTGCACGAAGCGGTCCACGTATTCGTCCGCCGGCGAGTGCAGGATTTCCTTCGGCGTGCCGACCTGGATCAGGCGGCCGTCCTTGAGGATCGCGATGCGGTTGCCGATGCGCACGGCCTCGTCGAGGTCGTGGGTGATGAACACGATGGTCTTGTGCAGGGTCTTCTGCAGCTCCAGCAACTGGTCCTGCATCTCGGCGCGGATCAGCGGATCGAGGGCGCTGAACGCCTCGTCCATCAGGATGATGTCGGTGTCCGCCGCCAACGCCCGGGCCAGGCCGACGCGCTGGCGCATGCCGCCGGAGAGCTGGTGCGGGTATTTGTTTTCGTAGCCCTTGAGGCCCACGGTGTTGATCCAGTGCAGCGCGCGCTCGGTGCACAGCTGCTTGCTTTCGCCGCGCACCTTCAGGCCGTAGGCGACGTTGTCCAGCACGCTCTTGTGCGGCAGCAGGCCGAAGCTCTGGAACACCATGCTGATCTTGTGCCGGCGAAATTCGCGCAAGGCGTCCATGTCGTACTGCAGGATGTCCACGCCGTCCACCAGGATCGCGCCGCTGGTGGGGTCGATCAGGCGGTTGAAGTGGCGCACCAGGGTCGACTTGCCGGAGCCGGACAGGCCCATGATCACGAAGATCTCGCCGGTGCCGATGCTCAGGGACAAGTCGTTGACCCCGACCACGCAACCGGTCTCGTTGAGCACCTGCTCCTTGGTCTTGCCCTGGCCGACCATGGCCAGCGCATCCTTGGCGCGGTTGCCGAAAATCTTGAAGACGTTCTTGACTTCGATCTTGCTCACGGTTGCGTTGCTCATTTGCTCACCTCATGCCGCGCACGACCGTAGGCCTGGGTAATGCGGTCGATGACCACAGCGAGAATCACGATGGCCAGACCGGCTTCGAGGCCGCGTCCGACGTTGAGGGTCTGGATGCCCACCAGCACGTCTTCGCCAAGGCCGCGGGCGCCGATCATCGAGGCGATCACCACCATCGACAGGGCCATCATCGTGGTCTGGTTGATCCCGGCCATGATGCTCGGCAGGGCCAGCGGCAGCTGCACGCCGAACAGTTGCTGCCAGCGGTTGGCGCCGAAGGCGTTGATCGCCTCCATCACTTCGCCGTCGACCTGGCGGATGCCAAGGTCGGTCAGGCGGATCAGCGGCGGCGCGGCGTAGATCACGGTGGCGAAGATCGCCGGCACCTTGCCCAGGCCGAACAGCATCAGCACCGGGATCAGGTACACGAAGCTGGGCATGGTCTGCATGATGTCGAGCAGCGGCATCAGCACCGAGCGCAGACGGTCGCTGCGCGCCGAGAGGATCCCCAGCGGCACGCCGATCAGCACCGAGATCAGCGTCGCCACCAGCATCAGCGCCAGGGTCTGCATGAGCTTGTCCCACAGGCCGACGGCACCGACCAGGAACAGCAGGCCGACGATCACGCCGGTGGTGACCACCTTGCGGGTGGCGTGCCAGGCGATGCCGGCGACGATGGCCAGCATCAGCCACCACGGCACGGCGCGCAGCAGGCCCTCAAGGTTGACGATGGCCCAGAGCAGGGTGTCGGAGATGTGGCGGAACACGTCGCCGTAGTTGGTGACCAGTTTGTCGACCCAACCGTTGACCCAGTCGGCGATGGAAAAGGTAAAGCTTTCGGGAAACATAAGCGGCTCTCAATCAGAAAACTCAGTCAAGCGATTGCGGCGAACACCCCGGCCAGCCTCTCGGTTGGCCGGGAGGAATTCGACCTACAGCGCCGCGTCGATTTTCTTGGCAGCGTCTTCACTGACCCACGCGTGCCAGACTTCAGGATGTTCCTTGAGGAAGATTTTCGCCAGCTTCGGCGACTCGATGCGCTCCTTCGCCATGCGGCCCAGGTTCTGGTTCAGCAGGTCGATCGGCAGGTTGACCTTCTCCAGCACGGACACCAGCTCCGGCGCCTCGTCGTGGAAGGTCTTGGACAGGCCGACCTTGATGGTCACGCTCTTGTCGACGCCGGCCTTCTCTTCCAGCTTCACCGCGTCGATCTGGCCCATCAGCGGGGTCGGCGACCAGTAGTAGAACAGGATCGGCTCGCCGCGCTTGTAGCTCGACAGCACCGCCGCATCCAGCGCGGGACCGGTGCCCGGGCGGAAGTTGGTGTAGCTGCTCTCCAGGCCGTAGCTCTTGAGCATCTCGGTGTTGTCCAGCTCGCAGGTCCAGCCGGCGGGGCAGTTGTAGAAGCGGCCCTTGGACGGTTCTTCGGCGTCCTTGAAGATCGCCGAGTACTTGCCAAGGTCAGCGATGTGCTTGAGGTCCGGCGCCTTGGCTTCGAGCTTGCGCTTGGCGTCGCCCTCGATCACGTAGCGCGGCACGTACCAGCCTTCGATGGCGCCCACCACAGGGGCGCCGACGCCGACGACCTTGCCGGCCTTCTCGGCCTTGTTCCAGACCTCGCTGCGGCCGACCCACTCCTCGGCGAAGATCTGGATATCGTTGCTGCTCAGGGCGTTCTCCATGGTGATGGAGTTGCCCGGCAGGCTGTCGGTCTTGCAGTCGTAGCCTTTCTCCAGCACCACTTGCAGCACGTCGGTCAGCAGCATGCCGCTTTCCCAGTTCAGGCCGGCGAACTTCACCGGTTTGCCGGATTCGCACCAGCCGGCGGCCTGGGTGGCGCCGGCGCTGGCCAGAAGGCCCATGGAAAGCAGAGTGGTCAGCAGGGTCTTGTTCGATTTCATTGTTGTGACGCTCCTAATCATGAATTGGCTTACGGCAGTCAAGAGGCATCCAGCCCTGTCCACGTCCAAATCAGGCCTGCGCCGCAGCGCGACCGGCCCCGCTTGTTTTAGGTTGTACGGCGCTGTTCTGCTCGACGGGCAGAATCAGGCGATCGGGCACTGCACCGTGCCACTTCTTGGCACACACATAGTAGAGGCCGGCGGGAAGCACCAGGCCGATGATCCAGGAAATGTCCACATCGCCCAGGGCGGCCACCAGCGGGCCGGTGTAGAACTTGGTCGAGATGAACGGCAGCTGCACCAGCACACCGAACACATAGACGCTGATGCCCAGCACGTTCCAGCGGCCGTAGCGGCCGTTCGGATCGGCCAGCGCCGGCACGTCGTAGCGCTCGCGGGTGATGCAGTAGTAGTCCACCAGGTTGATGGCGCTCCAGGGCGTGAAGAACGCCAGCAGGAACAGGATGAACGACTTGAACGCCCCCAGGAACGAATGCTGGCCGAGCAGCGCGATCAGGGTCGCGGCGCCGACGATCACCAGCACGAACACCAGGCGCTGCATGCGGGTGACCGTCAGGTGGCCACGGAAGCCGCTGATGATGGTCGCGATGCACATGAAGCTGCCGTAGGAGTTCAGCGTGGAGATGGTGACCTTGCCGAACGCGATGCTGAAGTACAGCAGCGCGGCGGTGGCACCGGTTCCGCCCAGACCGACGATGTAGGCGACTTCATGACCGGCGAATTGCCCGTTGGCCGAAGCGGCCGCGAACACACCGAGGATCATCGCCACCTGCGCGCCGATCACCGAACCTGCACCGGCGGCGAAGAAGGTCTTCACCGAAGACACCTTGCTCGGCAGGTAGCGCGAGTAGTCCGCCACGTACGGGCCGAAAGCGATCTGCCAGGAGGCCGCGAGCGACACCGCCAGCAGGAAACTGCTCCAGCTGAAGTGGCGGATTTCAAGAAGCGCGCCGACGTCCACCTGACTCATTAGACGGCTGAACAGATAAACGAAAGCGATCACGCCAATGGCGCTGGCGATGCGGCCGATCCAGTGAATCACCCGATAGCCGAGCACCGTGACCACGACGATGACGCTGGCGAAAAGGAGGATGCCGACGGTGTCGCTGACCCCGAACAACTGGCCCAGCGCCTGACCGGACAACACCGTCCCGGTGGCGGTGAAGCCGAGGTACATCAGGCACACCAGCACGATCGGAATCGCCGCGCCGTAGACGCCGAACTGCACCCGGCTGGAAATCATCTGCGGCAGGCCGAGCTTGGGCCCTTGCGCCGCGTGCAGCGCCATCACCCCGCCGCCCAGCAGTTGACCGATCAGCAGACCGATCAAAGACCAGAACACATCGCCGCCCAGCACCACGGCCAGGGCCCCGGTGACAATCGCGGTGATTTGCAGGTTGGCACCCATCCACAGGGTGAACTGACTGAACAGACGACCGTGTCTTTCCGCTTCCGGGATGTAGTCGATCGAACGCCTTTCGATCAACGGTTTGTTGCCTGCACGATCGGTGTTGCCTGCCATGATTCAACCTCTGTGGATTGTTTTAATTGTTCTGTCGGGCTTACTCGATTCCTGTGGGAGCTGGCTTGCCAGCGATGACGTAGGCACTTTAAACATCAATTCCAGCAGTGCCGCCGCAATCGCTGGCAAGCCAGCTCCCACAGGGATTTGCGTTACTTGCCGCCAGTGATCATCGGCAGGTTCAGGCCCTGCTCTTTGGCGCAGTCGATCGCAATCTGGTAACCGGCATCGGCGTGACGCATCACCCCGGTGCCCGGGTCGTT
>NZ_NEHZ01000036.1:0-7266 GCF_002112565.1 Pseudomonas sp. R25(2017) | reverse complement strand
AGAAAGGGCGGGACGAGAAGTCTCCCACGGTCCGTACTGGCTAGAGTCGGATTCTTGCTTTTAGTCCCGCCCACCCCTTCAAGTCTAAACATACAAGCTGGCTTGCCAGCGATGGCGTCGTGTCAGGCAGCGCAGATGCGTCAGACAGACTGCGATCGCCAGCAGGCTGGCGCCTGCAGGGGATCTTCAGTGATCAGGAAAGGTCGGTGCCGAGCACCACACTCAAGGCACTGCGCGCATCATCCAGCTGCACCAGCGTCGCATGCCGTGCGCCGAGGGCATCGCGGTTCTCGATGGCGGTCAGGATCGCCTTGTGCCGCGGCAGCGCCAGTTCGTGCAGGTTCGGCCGCTGGTTGGAGTGCTTGAGCGCTTCGGCGATCGCCACCGAGAGCATGTTGCACAGGTTGGCGAGCAGGTCGTTGTGGGTGGCGTCGGCGATGCGGCTGTGGAAATCCAGATCCGGCTGCAGCAAGGCTTCCGGCGTCGGCGCCGCCTCCATGCGCCGGTAGGCTTCGCCGATGGCGGCGATGTCGGCCTCGGTGGCGTGCTGGGCGGCGAGGGCGGCGGCGGCCGGCTCGATGATGCTGCGCACGCTGGTCAGCACGTTGAAGAACTCGTTCTGCGGGCTGCTCTGCATCAGCCAGTGCAGCACGTCCGGGTCGAGCATGTGCCATTCGCGGCGCGGCTTGACCACGGTGCCGACCCGCGGCTTCGAATACACCAGCCCCTTGGCCACCAGCACCCGCGTGGCCTCGCGCAGCACCGGCCGGCTCACCGCGTACTCCTCGCAGAGCAAGGCTTCGGCGGGCAGTTTGTCGTCGGGCGCAAAGCGTCCGGAAACGATCTGCAGGCCCAGTTCCTGGACGATGCGCGAGTGCATGCTTTTGCGGTCGGAGGGTTTGCGGTAATCCATGGGGAGCGGGGCGATCCTGTGGGGTGAACGGTGCCCGGCATCATAGCAGGCGTGGCATGGTCTTGAGGCAGGTGCACAAAGCAAATGTGGGAGCTGGCTTGCCAGCGATGGCGGCGTGTCAGTCAACATGAATGTCAGCTGAAAGACCGTAATCGCTGGCAAGCCAGCTCCCACAGGGGAAGGCGTTGTCAGTGGGAGTGGCGCGGGACTTCGGCACCCCGGCAGCCGACCAGGAAGTCGAAGTCGCAGCCCTGGTCTGCCTGCAGCACATGGTCGATGTACAGCTGACGGTAACCCCCCACCAGCAATGGCTGCGGCGGTTGCAGATCGGCCAGGCGCGCCGCCAGTTCGGCGTCCGGGATGTCCAGGTGCAAGCGCCCGCCGGCGCAGTCCAGCTCGATCCAGTCACCTTCTTTCACTGCCGCCAACGGCCCGCCGGCCGCCGCTTCCGGGGCGACGTGCAGCACCACGGTGCCGTACGCCGTGCCGCTCATCCGCGCATCGGAGATGCGCACCATGTCGGTCACGCCCTGGGCCAGCAGCTTGGCCGGCAGCCCCATGTTGCCGACCTCGGCCATGCCCGGATAACCCTTCGGCCCGCAGTTTTTCATCACCAGAACCGAGTGGGCATCGACGTCCAGTTCCGGGTCGTTGATCCGTGCCTTGTAGTGGTCGAAGTTCTCGAACACCACGGCGCGGCCGCGATGCTGCATCAGTTCCGGCGTCGCGGCCGATGGCTTGAGCACCGCGCCGAGCGGCGCCAGGTTGCCGCGCAAGACACAGATGCCGCCGTCGGCGCGGATCGGGTTGTCGAGGGTGCGGATCACTTCGTCTTCGCCGTAGATCGGCGCGTCCTGGGTGTTCTCGCGGATGGTTTTGCCGTTGACGGTCAATGCGTCCGGGTTCGGAATCAGGTTGGCCTCACCCAGGCGCCGCAGCACTGCCGGCAAGCCCCCGGCGTAGTAGAACTCTTCCATCAGGAAACGCCCGGACGGCTGCAGGTCGACGAGGGTCGGCATGCCCCGGCCGATGCGCGTCCAGTCGTCCAGATCCAGGTCGACGCCGATGCGTCCGGCGATGGCTTTGAGGTGGATCACCGCGTTGGTCGAACCACCGATCGCCGCGTTGACCCGGATCGCGTTCTCGAACGCCTGCTTGGTCAGGATCTTCGACAGCCGCAGGTCTTCGCGCACCATCTCCACCGCGCGCATGCCGGACATGTGCGCCAGCACGTAGCGCCGCGCGTCCACCGCCGGGATCGCCGCGTTGTGGGGCAGGGAGGTGCCCAGCGCTTCGGCCATGCAGGCCATGGTGGACGCGGTGCCCATGGTGTTGCAGGTGCCGGCGGAGCGGGACATGCCGCCCTCGGCCGCCAAGAAGTCATCGAGCGTGATGGTGCCGGCCTTGACCTGTTCGCTGAGCTGCCAGACCACGGTGCCGGAACCGATGTCCTTGCCCTTGTGCTTGCCGTTGAGCATCGGCCCGCCGGTGACGACGATGGCCGGCACGTCGCAACTGGCCGCGCCCATCAGCAGCGCCGGGGTGGTCTTGTCGCAGCCGGTCAGCAGCACCACGCCGTCGATGGGGTTGCCGCGGATGGCTTCCTCCACGTCCATGCTCGCCAGGTTGCGGGTGAGCATGGCGGTCGGGCGCAGGTTCGACTCGCCGTTGGAGAACACCGGGAATTCCACCGGAAACCCGCCGGCCTCGATCACGCCGCGTTTCACGTGCTCGGCGATCTGGCGAAAGTGCGCGTTGCACGGTGTCAGCTCCGACCAGGTGTTGCAGATGCCGATGATCGGCTTGCCGTGGAACTGATGGTCGGCGATGCCCTGATTCTTCATCCAGCTGCGGTACATGAAGCCGTTCTTGTCGGCGGTGCCGAACCATTGGGCCGAGCGCAGGGCGGGTTTCTTATCAGACATGATCGGTTCTCTTATTGTAAGACTATTGTTTGCGAGCTTTGGCTTAAGCTAAGCGAAAAATGGCTGCTGTGGAAGTGTTGGCGTCTAATAAGTATTACTATATAGTCGATTTCAACGAGAGGATCGGCCCTGGCGAGGTTCGCCTGAGGCATCCCCCGAGGTTCCATAACAACAACAATCGGAGACCGACCCCATGAGCCAGGAACAGCGGCTTGTCCGGCGCATCACCTTGAAACTGATTCCCTTCCTGATCCTGCTGTACCTGATCGCTTACGTGGACCGCTCCGCTGTCGGCTTCGCCAAGCTGCACATGGGCGCCGACATCGGCATCGGCGACGCGGCCTACGGGCTCGGCGCCGGTCTGTTCTTCATCGGTTATTTCCTGCTGGAGATCCCCAGCAACCTGATGCTCGAACGCTTCGGCGCAAGGCGCTGGTTCGCGCGGATCATGATCACCTGGGGCGCCATCACCATCGGCATGGCGTTCGTCCAGGGCCCGCACAGCTTCTATGTGATGCGCTTTCTGCTCGGCGCGGCGGAGGCGGGGTTCTTTCCCGGTGTCCTGTACTACATCACCCAATGGTTCCCCGTGCGCCACCGCGGCAAGATCCTCGGGCTGTTCATCCTGTCCCAGCCCATCGCCATGATGATCACCGGCCCCGTGTCCGGCGGCCTGCTGGGCATGGACGGCATCCTCGGCCTGCATGGCTGGCAATGGCTGTTCATCGTCATTGGCACCCCGGCGATCCTGCTGACCTGGCCGGTGCTGCGCTGGCTGCCGGACGGGCCGGAGCAGGTGGACTGGATGGAACGGTCCGAAAAGGACTGGCTCAGCGGCGAGCTGAAAAAGGATCTGCAGGCATACGGCCAGACCCGTCACGGCAACCCGCTGCATGCGCTCAAGGACACGCGCGTCTTGCTGCTGGCGCTGTTCTACCTGCCGGTGACCTTGAGCATCTACGGCCTGGGCCTGTGGCTGCCGACCCTGATCAAGCAGTTCGGCGGCAGCGACCTGGTCACCGGGTTCGTGTCGGCGGTGCCGTACCTCTTCGGCATCGTCGGCCTGCTGATCGTGCCGCGCAGCTCCGACCGGCTGAACGACCGCTACGGCCATCTGGCGGTGCTCTACGTGCTGGGCGCGCTCGGCCTGTTCTTCAGCGCCTGGCTGGCGTTGCCGGCGATGCAGTTGGCGGCGCTGTGCCTGGTGGCGTTCGCGCTGTTTTCCTGCACGGCGGTGTTCTGGACCTTGCCGGGGCGGTTCTTCGCCGGCGCCAGCGCGGCGGCGGGCATCGCGCTGATCAACTCGGTGGGTAACCTGGGCGGCTACATCGGTCCGTTCGTGATCGGGGCGCTGAAGGAATACACCGGCAACCTCGCCTCGGGCTTGTACTTCCTGTCCGGGGTGATGGTGTTCGGACTGATGCTGACCGGTGTGGTCTACCGGGTGCTTGAGCGCAGACACGTGTTGCCGGCAGACCAGTTCGCAGCGAGCGCACGGGGCGCGACTCGCACCTGACGTTACCTGCCGGACACAGGTTTTCCGGTGTTCAGACATTTTGTTGAGAGGAGAGAACACATGCATCTGGTGCAATTCGAATTGAGCAACGGCGAACGCCGCGTCGGCGTGGTCGAGGGCGGTCTGGTGCGGGAGGTGCAGGACGTGCGCGCCGTGCGTGATCTGGCGTTGGCGGCCATCGAGGCCGGCGTCAGCCTCGCGCAGCAGGTGCAGGCCTTCGGCCTGGGCATCAGCCACGATTACGCCGAACTGCGGGAGCAGCTGCGTATCCTGCCGCCGCTCGACCATCCAGACCCGGCGCACCTGCTGGTCAGCGGCACCGGGCTCACGCACCTGGGCAGCGCCTCGGCCCGGGACAAGATGCACCAGCAGGCCGGCGACGAAGCGACGCTGACCGACACCCTGCGCATCTTCAAATGGGGCGTGGAGGGCGGCAAGCCGGCGGCTGGGCAGGCCGGGGTGCAGCCGGAGTGGTTCTACAAGGGCGACGGCAGCATCGTCGTGCGGCCGGGGCAGCCGTTCCCGTTGCTGCCGTTCGCCGAAGACGCCGGCGAAGAACCGGAGCTCACCGGGCTCTACGTCATCGGCCACGACGGCAAACCGTACCGCCTCGGTTTTGCCCTGGGCAACGAGTTCTCCGACCACGTGATGGAACGCAAGAACTACCTGTACCTGGCCCATTCGAAACTGCGCAGCTGCAGTTACGGCCCCGAGCTTCGGGTCGGTGATCTGCCGCCGCACCTGGCCGGCACCAGCCGCATCCTGCGCGACGGCGAAACGCTGTGGCAGAACGAGTTCTTGAGCGGCGAAGCGAACATGTGCCACAGCCTGGCGAACCTCGAATACCACCATTTCAAGTACGCCCAGTTCCTGCGGCCGGGCGATGTGCACATTCATTTCTTCGGCACCGCGACGCTGTCGTTCGCCGACGGTGTCCGCACCCGTCCGGGCGATGTGTTCGAGATCAGCCTGGCCGAATTCGGCGCGCCCCTGGTCAATGGCATCGCCCCCGCCGACGCGGTTTTCGCCCCCGGCAGCATCGGTACCCTTTAAGGAGATCCCATGACTCAGATTCTCGGCCTCAACTACATCGGCGGGCGCCGCAGCGCCGCCGGCAACGTCCAGTTGCAGAGCGTGGACGCCAGCTCCGGCGAACCGTTGCCTTACGGTTTTTTCCAGGCAACGGCGCAGGAGGTGGACGCCGCCGCCCAAGCGGCCGCCGCCGTGTACCCGGCCTACCGCAGCCTCAGCGCAGAGCGCCGGGCGCAGTTCCTCGATGCGATCGCCGATGAGCTCGACGCGCTGGACGACGAGTTCGTGGCCGTGGTCTGCCGCGAAACCGCACTGCCGGCGGCGCGGATCCAAGGGGAGCGCGCCCGCACCAGCGGCCAGATGCGCCTGTTCGCCCAGGTGCTGCGTCGCGGCGACTTCTATGGGGCGCGGATCGATCTGCCGTTGCCGGCGCGTCAGCCGCTGCCGCGTCCGGACCTGCGCCAGTACCGCATCGGCCTCGGGCCGGTGGCAGTGTTCGGCGCCAGCAACTTTCCGTTGGCCTTTTCCACGGCGGGCGGCGACACCGCCGCCGCGCTGGCCGCCGGCTGCCCGGTGGTGTTCAAGGCCCACAGCGGCCACATGGCCACCGCCGAGTGGGTGGCCGATGCGCTGATCCGTGCGGCGGAGAAGACCGGCATGCCGGCGGGCGTGTTCAACATGATCTACGGCGGTGGCGTCGGCGAATGGCTGGTCAAGCATCCGGCGATCCAGGCCGTGGGCTTCACCGGTTCGCTCAAGGGCGGACGGGCGCTGTGCGACATGGCGGCCGCACGCCCGCAGCCGATCCCGGTGTTCGCCGAGATGTCGAGCATCAACCCGGTGATCGTGCTGCCGCAGGCGCTGGCTGCCCGCACGGAGTCCGTGGCCCGTGACCTGACGGCCTCGGTGGTGCAGGGCTGCGGTCAGTTCTGCACCAACCCCGGCCTGGTCATCGGCCTGCGTTCGCCGCAGTTCAGTGGGTTCGTGGCACAACTGGCCGGGCTGATCGCCGATCAACCGGCGCAGACCATGCTCAACGCCGGCACCCTCGCCAGTTACGGCAAGGGCTTGCAGAAGCTGCTGGCCCACGCGGGCATCACGCACCTGGCGGGGAATCCGCAGCAAGGCAACCAGGCGCAGCCGCAGTTGTTCAAGGCCGATGCTCGGTTGCTGATCCAGGGCGACGAGGTGCTTCAGGAGGAAGTGTTCGGGCCGGCCACGGTGGTGGTCGAAGTGGAAGACCAGGCGCAGTTGCATGCGGCGCTCAACGGCCTGCACGGGCAACTCACCGCGACGCTCATCGGTGAGCCGCAAGACTTTGCGCAGTTCCCGGAACTGACGGCGCTGCTGGAGCAGAAGGTCGGGCGGATCCTGCTCAACGGCTATCCGACCGGGGTCGAGGTGTGCGATTCGATGGTGCACGGCGGGCCGTACCCGGCGACCTCCGATGCCCGTGGCACCTCGGTCGGCACGTTGGCGATCGACCGTTTCCTGCGCCCGGTGTGCTTTCAGAACTACCCCGACCACCTGCTGCCGGAACCGCTGAAGAACGCCAATCCGCTGCGCATCCAGCGCCTGGTGGACGGTAAGCCAACGCGCGAGGCCCTCTGACAGATGTCTGTTGTACCGGCCTCATCGCCAGCAGGCTGGCTCCCACAGGACTTGCGGTGATCTGCCATTTCTGCGAACACCGCTAAATCCTGTGGGAGCTTGCCTGCAAGCGATGAGGCCATCACAGCCGACATCTCTGTTGCCTGATCCACCGTCATCGCTGGCAAGCCAGCTTGTATGTTTAGACTTGAAGGGGTGGGCGGGACTAAAAGCAAGAATCCGACTCTAGCCAGTACGGACCGTGGGAGACTTCTCGTCCCGCCCTTTCT
>NZ_NEHZ01000035.1:0-9022 GCF_002112565.1 Pseudomonas sp. R25(2017) | reverse complement strand
AGCTGTGCCGGGTGGCATTCGCCCTCATGAAAAGCGAGAGCGAATACCAACCGAACTTGAGGCTGCAGGGTTCCCTTGCAACATAGAATCTCCCACAGGTTTTTGTGGTGTACCTAGATCCTGCAAACACCCGAGATACCTGTGGGAGATTGCCTGCAAGCGATGGGGCCGGCACTGTCGGCCTCTGTACCCACCTGCGTTCCCGCAGAGGATCCAGCCTCACATTGAGCTATCATTGCCGCTTTCCCCCTGAAAGACATGATTGCCATGACTGCCGTACCCAACTCCCTTCTCGACGCCCTCGAACATTGCGGGATGGTCGAAATCGACGGCCTGCACGCCTTCGAATTCGCCCTCGACGAAGTCGACAACCTGCACATCGAATGCATAGACGGGCGCTTGTCCAAACACTGGGAATTCACCCCGGCCCAGGTCAAGGCCGCGACCTTCGACGAATCCCTTCAGAGCTGGCTGATCGTCGGCGCCAGCGGCGAACACCGTCTGGTCTGCCTCGACGCCTTCGGCGGTGGCGACGATGAGGATGACGCTCATGAAGATGCGTAAGTTCTGGCCGCTGCTGATGGCCGGCAGCGTCGGCGCGATGGGCCTTTCCAGCGCCTCGGCCGAAACCTTCCAGTTGCTGGTGGGCTCCTACACGGCGGGCGCGAGCCAAGGCATCTACCGGATGAGTTTCGACAGCGCCACCGGCCGCATCGGGCCCAACCCGCTGCAAGTGGTCAAGAGCGCCAACCCGTCGTGGCTCACCTTGTCCAAGGATCAGCGCAAGCTGTTCGTGGTCAACGAAAACGGCCCCGGCCAGAAAGACCCGGTGGGTCGCGTCAGCAGCTACGCGATCAACCCGAAGACCCAGGCCCTGAGCCTGATCAGCCAGGTGCAGAGCCTGGGCAACGAGCCGACCCATTCGAGCCTCAGCGGCGACGCCAGCCACCTGTTCGTCAGCAACTACTCGGTGGCCGAGGATCCGGGCGGCACGCTGGCGGTGGTGCCGGTGGGCAGCGACGGCCGCCTGAAGCCGGTGGTGCAGATGAGCGCCCACCCGGCCAGCCGGGTGAACCCGGAGCGTCAGGCATCGAACCATGTGCATTCCACGGTCTCCTCGCCGGACGGCCGCTACGTGTTCTCCAATGACCTGGGCGCGGACAAGGTCTTCATCTACCGCTACGACCCGAAGGCCAACCCCGAGCTGCCGCTGACCCCGGCGAAAACCGCGTCGGTGGACCTGCCGCCGGGCAGCGGCCCGCGTCACCTGCTGTTCAGCGCCGACGGCAAGCACGCCTGGCTGACCATGGAAATGAGCGCCCAAGTGGCGGTGTTCGACTACCGGGACGGGGTGCTGACCCAGACCCAACTGGTGGACCTGGCGGCCGGCCAGCCGACCTCGGACAAGGCCGCAGCCGCTTTGCACGCCTCCGCCGACGGCAAGTTCCTGTACGTCAGCAACCGGGGCACGGCCAACCAGATGCTGGTGTTCGCCATCGACCCTGCCAGCGGCAAGCTCAGCGAGCTGCAACGGCGTTCGGTAGAGGGCGATCACCCCCGTGAGTTCAGCCTCGACCCCACCGGCAAGTTCCTGCTGATCGCCAACCAGAAGAGCAACGGCATCGTCGTGCTTGAGCGCGACGACAAGACCGGTCTGCTGGGCAAAGTCGTGCAGACGTTGCCGATGGATGCCCCGAGCGACCTCAAGTTCCTGCTGCGTCAATGAGCCGCAGGCCCCGGTTCGCGGGGCCTGCGCCTTTGTATTAATCGCGCTGATAACAGCTAATGCCATAAAGCATTTCAAGCGGCGGACCCTCGAGCGTTAAGTTTGCTTCACGGCCCGAACGGGCAAGCAAGCCAACCGAACACGAGGGTTACCGCCATGAACTTCAATCTCTTTTCCGTGATTGCCGCGTCCGCCATCTCCGCTTCCGTGGCCCTGCCAGCCAGCGCCAGCGTCGAAGTCAGCGACAAGAAATCCCACACCCAGAGCTACACCCAGAAGTACTTGCAACAGAGCGCCAACTTCTACGCCGCTCTGGACCACAAAGCCCAACACTGAAACTCTTCCCGCACTGCACCCGTTATGCAGGAGCGAAGTCATTGACGCCGCCGCAGTTTTCCAAGCGTTGGCCGCAACAGTGATGTCGCTCCTGCATAACCGTTTGCGACAGCATCTGCCGGATATCACTGTCCGCGCTTGATATCACATAGCCATGAACGTAAAGTTGACGCTGATTTTTTGACTCCTTCCCCGCATAAGGATCGACAGCATGGCGATGCGTCTGGTCGTGGTACTCCTGTTTCTCTATTCCACCCCCATCCTGTCGGCTGCCGAGCCTGTCGCCGGCGAGCCGGAAGCCGCGTTCGAACGCCTCATGAGTATTATTGAAGGCTGAGATAGACCGGTTTAATGATCAACGAAGCTGATGGTCACTATGGATAACCCTGAGTGGTTCCTTCGGCTTTTTTGATCGATTCTGTGGGCCTCGAAACAGGTTCACGGAGTCCACATCATGGCCAGTTCCCTCATCGCTTACGCCAAACGCGGCGCTTACCTGGCCATCGGTCTGTACCTGGTCATGGTGCTGTCCGTCAGCCTCGTCTCGCAGTCGCAGCACCGCTTCGACGCACCGGTCCAGGTCGCCCATCCCGGCATTCAGTTCGAGCTCCGTTCCCACGGCGCAACGGCGGACGCGGCTGAACTGGCGGGAGTCGGCGGAGCATGAAAGGCTACAGACTCTGGATCATCGCCGGCCTTGCGTTCATGACCAACGGCGCCTCGCTCTTGGGCTTCGGCCAAGGTTCGGTCGGCGGCCTGGCCCGGGCCATAGAGGCCAACCACACCATCGCCCACAACATCGAACGGGCCAACGCTTTGGGGCTGCTGGCCGGCAATCCGCCGGTCAAGTCCGAGCGTGATTTCCTCGGGCCGTTCGAAGTGGATTGCTCGGCCATCGGCATGTGTGAAGTGCTGGCCTGAACCCGGGATTACTTTTTCATGATGCCGGTGAACAGGTCGGATTCGAGAAAGCGCTGCAACCATTGCTGCAACCGCACGTAAGGCGTCTGCGCGAACCACTCGCGGTCGACGTGGGCGAACTGGCGCACGAAGGGCAGCAGCGCGATGTCGGCCAGGCACGGATGGTCGGCCAGCAAGTACTCGCGCTTGCCGAGCAGCTCGTCGAGCTTCTGCAGGAACAGCGTCCCCTCGGCGCGATAGGCCTCCATCGGCTGCTCCGGGTAGCGTTCGGCGTACTTGTACCGGTTCAGGTTCACCTTGAACACTTGGTCGTTGCCGTAGATCAGCTTCTCCATCCACAGGGCGTGGAACGAATCGTCCTTGAGCAGCCAGTCGTCCGGATCGTTCTGCGCCAGTGCCCAGCGCATGATCTCCAGACTCTCGTCGATCACCCGGCCGCCGGCGTCGAGCACCGGCACCGTGCCTTTGGGCGAGAGCTCCAGCATCCTCGCCGGCTTGGCCTTGAGGCTGACCTCGACGATGTCCACCGGCACCCCCGCATAGCGCAGCGCCATCCGCGCGCGCATGGCGTACGGGCAGCGGCGGAACGAGTAGAGCGTGTTCATTTCACCTCCACGGTGCTCAAGCCGTTGCCCTGGCGTCGCACCTGGATCTGCACCGGAATCCGTTCGTGCATTTCCTGCACGTGGGAAATCACCGCCACCTTGCGTCCCTGGGCCTGCAAGCCGTCGAGGGCATCCATGGCCAGTTGCAGGGATTCCGGATCCAGGCTGCCGAAGCCTTCGTCGATGAACAGCGATTCGATCTTCAGCGTGCTCGACGCCATCGACGCCAGCCCCAGCGCCAGGGCCAGCGACACCAGGAACGTCTCGCCGCCGGACAGCGAATGCACCGAGCGCAGTTCGTCGCCCATCTCCGTGTCCATCACCAGCAGGCCGAGCATGCTGCCGCCGCGCTTGAGCCGGTAGCGCTTGACCAACTGGCGCAGTTGCACGTTGGCGTGGTGCACCAGCAGGTCGAGGTTGTAGGCCTGGGCGATCTTGCGGAAGGTGTCGCCGGTGGCCGAGCCGATCAGCGCATTGAGCCGGGCCCAGCGCTGGTATTCGGTGTAGGCCTCGGCGATCCGCTGCGCCAGCGCCTGATTGGCGTTCTGCCGGCGCTGGTCTTCGGCCTGCTCGGCACGCAGTTCGGCGCACTGCTGCTCGCTGACGGCGAGCTGTTGTTGCAGGTCGGCGAGGGCGGTCGCCAATGCGTCGGCCTCCAGGCCGCCGTTGCGCTGCGCCTGGTGTTCGAGCAGGCGCTGGTCACGCTCCTGCAGCAGGACGTTGGCCTGCTCGATGGCCTTCTCGTTGCGCTGCAGGCGCTGGCGCAGTTCGCTGACTTGCGCGTCGTCGATCCGCAGCAGGTCTTCGAGGCCGCCGTCGTCGAGCTCGGGGTGGCGCGCGCGCCAATCGGCGATCTTGCCGGCCAGTGCCCGATCCTCGGTGTCCAGCGCCTGCCAGCGTTCTTGCTGCGCCTTGAGTTCCGCCGCCGTCTGCACCTGTTGCGTGCGCAGGTCTTGCAGGGCGTGGGCGGTATCGGCCTCGGCGCGGCGGGCCTGCTCCACGGCGTGCTCCAGCCGCTGTTGCCATTGCTCGGCGCTGGTGTGTTCGCCGAGCAACTGCGCAAGCTTCTGTTGGCTGGCCTGTTGCTGCTCGGCCAAGTCATTGAATTGCCGCTCGGCGGCCTGCGCCTGCTCGGCGCGGTTCCGCTGACGCTCCTGCTCTTTGTCCAGCGTCTGCTGGCGTTCCTGCTGTTCCTCCAACGCCTCCTTCTGCTGATCGACCTGCGCCAGGCGCTCGGCGATCTGCCGGTCAAGCTGCATGAAGGCGGCCGCCGGCTCGACGCGCAGCGCTTGCAGGGTGTCCGCCGGGAGCAGATTGGCGAAGGCGTCGAGTTCTTCGTCGAGGCGTTGCCGGTCGCTGTCCAGTTCCCGCTGCTGATGGCTCAGGTGCTGCGCCGCCTGCTGATGGGCGGATTCGGTCTTGCGCAACTGCTGGGTCAGCCGCGCCGCGTCCTGTTGCAGGGTGAGCAGGTCGCTCTGGCGCTGTTCGTCCTGGGCGATGCTCAGGTTCAACTGATCGTTCTGCCGCACGAGCCAGGCGTCACGCTTGTCGGCGTCCTGAACCTTCAACTGCGTAGCCAACGGATGCGCGTCAAGGGTCGGCGCCAAGGCGTGCTGTTGCGCGGTCAGTTGCTCTTGTTGCTGCAGCAGCTCTTTCTGCCGGGCGATGACGGCACCGACGGCCGTACGCAGTTCGATCAGCGACTCCTTGAGCCGTTCCACTGCTTGCAGCGCGTTGGCCTGTTCGCTTTCGTCATGCCGGCCGAGGCTTTGCAGCAGCGCTTCGGGCTGATGGTACGGATGCGCATCGCTGCCGCAGACCGGGCAAGGCTGGCCGTCCTGCAACTGCGTGCGCAGTTCCTCGACGCTGGCGCTGCGGGCCAGGCGCTGGCGTTCCAGCAGCTCGCGGGTGACCGTGAGGGTCTGTTCGGCGACGGCCAGTTCGGCCTTGGCCTTCACCCCGTCCTGGGTCAGGCGGTCGCGTTCCTGCTGGGCTTCGACCAGGCGTTGCTGCAGGTCGGCGCTGCGGGTGCCCAGTTCCTGATGGTGGCTCCACAGACGCGTCAGGTCTTCGACGGCGCGCAGCTGCTTGCGGTTGTCCTGCAGCAGGTTGCCGAGGAGGCCGATCTGTTCGGCGACCGCGTCCGGTTCGGCGCCGGCCTCCTTGAACAGCACGTCCAGCTCCTGTTTCTGCCGGGCGAGGTCTTCGGCGCTGCGGGTGGCGGCCTGTTCAAGGCTGGCCAGTTCGGCCTGGCCCTTGTTCAGGCGGTTGCCGATCAGCATCAGCTGTTGCAGGCGGTCGCGGTAGGCGTTCCAGGCATCGCTCAACGGCGCCAGGTGGGCGCTTTGCCCGAGCCCGCCTGCGATGTCCCGCAAGCGTTCGGCGACCTCGGCCTGTCTCTCCACCAAGGCTTGAATGCCGGCCTGGCCCTGGGCGCAGGCTTGTTCCGCGAGCTGCCTGGCTTCGGCGCTGAGGGCGGTTTCCTTGGCCAGGCGGGCGAGGGTGCTTTGCTCCTCGAAGGCGATACGCAGCAGCGGCGTGCTGTCGCCTTGCCGTTGTTGCGCCTCGCCCAGGGCGGCCTTCGCCTCGTCGAGACCTTGCGCAAGTTGCGATTGGCGTTCGGCCAGTTCGGTCTGCTGCTGCGTGTGGGCGGCGATCTGCTCGGCCAACGGCGTCAGCAGCGCTTCCAGTTCGGACTTGCGGGCGAACTGGTGCCGCTGCGGCCCGAGCTGTTCCAGCCGGGTCAGCCTCAGGCGCTCGGCGGCCAGGCCTTCCCACTGCTGTTGCGCGCTGTGCAACTGCTCGGCGGCGGCCTGCTGCGCTTCCTGCAAGCGGCTCAGTTCCTTCAGCCAGGCCTGTTGCTGGTCAAGCTGCTTGAGCTGCGCCTGTTGCCCCTTCAGGTGCTGTTGCGCCGCGTTGAAGCGCTCGTCCAGTTCGGCGCGAGCCTCCGGTGCCAGCGGCGTGACCCCCACGGCTTGTTCCTGCAGCAGCCTGTGCGCCTCGCGGGCCTCTTTGGCCTTGTCGAAGGCGCGCCGGCCCAGGCGGGTGTAGAGCGCGGTGTCGGTGAGCTTTTCCAGCAGTTCGCTGCGGTCGTTGTCGTCGGCCTTGAGGAAGGCGCTGAACTCGCTCTGGGCCAGCAGCACGGCGCGGGTGAACTGCTCGAAGTTCAGCCCCAGGGCCGCTTCCAGTTGGGTCTTGTATTCGCCTTTCTGGCTGGCCAGCAGTTGATCCTGGTCGATGTCGCGCAGGCTCTGGCGGCTGACCTGCAATTTGCCGGCGGCTTTCTCGCGGGCACGGTTGGCTTCCCAGCGGGCGCGGTAGCGGCGGCCGTCGACGCCGACGAAGTCCACTTCGGCGAAGCCTTCGCCGGTGCCGCGGCGCAGCAGGGTGCGCGGGTCGCCGGTGGCGATCTCGCCGTCGGCGTCCGGTACCTTGGCGTCGCGGCCGGTGTTGCTGAGCCGCGGCACCGCGCCGAACAGCGCCAGGCACAGGGCATCGAGCAGGGTGCTCTTGCCGGCGCCGGTCGGGCCGGTGATGGCGAACAGGCCGGCGCTGGCCAGCGGTTCGGCGGTGAAGTCGATTTCGAACGGGCCGGCCAGCGAGGCCAGGTTCTTCAGGCGGATGGCGAGTATCTTCATGGCTGGCCGACCTCCATCTGTACGTCCTGGAGCAGTTCGGCGAAGTCCTTGAGGGTCTGCTCGTCGGCCTCGTTGCCGTAGCTGTCGAACCAGGCCCGGCTGAACAGTTCCTGCGGGGTGAGCTGGTCCAGCTCGATCAGGGCATCGCCCTCGTCGGTGCCGTTCCGTCCGCCGCTGCCGGCGTATTCGGCAGCGATCCGCACCAGCCGCACGGCCTTGCCTTGCAGGGCGCTTTCCACTTGCTGGCGCAGGTCCGGCTGCGGCTCGTCGAGCTGCACGCGCACTTCCAGCCAAGGTTGGCGCTGGGTCTCGGCAAGCAGGTCGATGTTCGGCAGGTCCGCCAGTTGCAAAAGGATGTCGGCCAGCGGCGCCGGGCCGACGCGTTGCAGGTGCACGGAGCGGGGGATCAGTCGGGGTTCGACGCTGACCAGGGTTTCGCCGTCGAGGGTGACGTCGAGGATCTGGTGCTGATAGTTGATCTCCGAGAACGACAGGGGGATCGGCGAGCCGCTGTAGCGGATCCGTTCCTCGCCGTTGACCTTCTGCGGCTTGTGCAGGTGGCCGAGGGCGACGTAGCTGACGGTGGGCCCGAACAGGCTGGCCGGCAGGGCCTCGGCGTTGCCGATGATCAGGCTGCGCTCGGAGTCCTCCGACACCGAGCCGCCGGCCATGTGCGCATGGCTGACGGCGATCAGCGCCTGGCCGGGCGCGCGTTTGGCGTTCGCCGCATCGATCAGGCGCTCATGCACCTGGCCGATGCCGTGCAGGTAGTCGTCGCCCAAGTGCGGGCCGGTCACCTCGGCGGGCCGCAGGAACGGCAGCGCCAGGCACCACGCGGCGACCTCGCCCGAGGCGTCCGGCACCGGCAGCAACAGGCGTTCGGTGTCGAGCTGCCCGTCATCGAGCCACAGCACCCGGCCTAGCGCATGGGTGCGCAACCGTCGCATCAGCGGCGCGGGCAGTTCGATCCGCGAGCCGGAATCGTGGTTGCCGGCGATCATCACGATGGTCAGCGCGGGCTGTTGTTCGTGGGCGCTGACGATGAAGTCGTAGAGGCGCTCCTGGGCTTTGACCGGCGGGTTGACCGTGTCGAAGATGTCGCCGGCGATCAGCAGCGCATCCGGCTGCGCCAGCTGCAGTTGCTTGAGCAGCCATTCGAGGAAGCAGGCGTGCTCGAAATCGCGCTCCTGGCCGTGCAGGTTCTGCCCAAGGTGCCAGTCGGAGGTGTGAAACAGACGCAAGGCGGACTCCGCATCAGGATTGAGGTGATGGCCGCTGCAAAGTCGGGAGGCCAAAGAGGGGAGAGTCTACTGGCAAATGCGTCGATTGTGGTCGAACTCGCGTGCGTCCTCGCTTCGGGGGATTTACAAGCATCGGGAGGACAATCTATTAATTGACGCCAGAATAGTGGCATTTTAGTATTGTGATATTGTTTTGATATCATTTTTTGCTTCGAGGGATCGGACATGCACTCACGCCTCTTTGCGGCGAGGCCGGGCGCAGGCTTGCCCTGTCTGCCCATGCCTGCCGTTGTCCTTGATGGAGCCGTTGCGCACTTCGATGCGCACTTCTTCTGACCTGTCTTCCTGGCGCCGTCTGCGCTGACCGGGCGCAAGGCGCCGCACTGCTGCATCTGCATTCTTCTAAAAACAATTATCCGAGATCATCGACATGGATGTTCGCCACCCGACCCTCCCGGCCGGCCAACCCGCTGCTGCCGTCATTCCGCGCGAGCGCTTCTTGGGCATGCCCAAGCGCGGGCTGGCGTTCCTGCTGGCGAACGTCATGTTCTGGCA
>NZ_NEHZ01000034.1:0-20974 GCF_002112565.1 Pseudomonas sp. R25(2017) | reverse complement strand
GACCCCGACCAGCCGCTGGTCACCGGCTGCCTGTACCACAAGGAAAACGTCGTCCCCTACGACCTGCCCGCGAACAAGACCCGCAGCACCTTCAAGACCTTGAGCTCCCCCGGCGGCAAGGGCTACAACGAGCTGCGCATCGAGGACCGCAAAGGCGCCGAGCAGATCTACCTGCACGCCCAGCGCGACTGGGACGAGAACATCGAGCACGACCAAAGGATCCGCATCGGCAACGAACGGCACGACACCGTCGAGGCCAACGCCTACAGCGAATTCAAGGTCGAGGAGCACCGCATCACTCATCTGAATCGCATCAGTGAAATGCGCGCCGACGACCACCTCACCGTCGCAGTGACCCAACACGTGAAGGTCGGCACCGGGCAGTTCGTCGAGGCTGGGACCGAGATCCACTACCACGCCGGCGAGAAGGTCGTGGTCGAGGGCGGCATGGAACTGACGGCCAAGGCCGGCGGCAGCTTCGTGAAGGTGGATGCGGGGGGCGTGACCATCAGCGGGGCCGAGGTGAAGGCCAATACCGGTGGGTCGCCGGGGGTGGGCAGCGGGATTGCGGTGCTGGAGCCCGTCATCCCGTGGGCCGCCGCCCGGGACAAGGCCGGCGCCGTGCTCGTCCCCGCCGCCGTGCAGATGGCCCTGGCCAAGGCCGCCCGCAAGGCCGGCGACACCCGCTGCCCGATCTGTGAAGCCTGCCGCGAAGGCAAATGCGATATTGGAGCCACGGCATGAGCGATGCACTCAACAACTGGCTGGGCGAGCAATCGCGCCTCAACCGCGTCCTGATCCTGACCCTGGACAGCCTCGCCGAACCGAACCCGGTCACCTCGCTGTACAGCGCCGGCGTCATGCAGCGCTCGGTGCAACTCTACCGGCGCACCGAGTTCGTCCAGTTCGCCGCCATCAGTCCGTGGCTCACCGAACTGGAAAACCCGGGCAACGAAGCGTTCCGCCTGCTGCTGGACGACCCGCAGCGCAACTGGGGCTGGATCGGCAGCATGGACAAGGCCGACCTCGACGGCCTGACCCAGCACTGGATCGCCCGCATGGTCATCGACGAAGACGGCGACCGTTCCCTGTTCCGCTTCCAGGACAACCGCGTGCTTGCCCGCTGCCTGGGCAACATGAAAGACACCGAATGGCCGCTGCTGCTCGGCCCGGTCAGCAGCGTGCTGTATTGGGACGAAGATCAGTGGAAAAGCGCGGATAACGGTCGGCCGGGGCAGTACCCGGTGCCGAATCCGGCGCCGTGGCTGAGAACGCCCGAGTCCGGTGAACAGGCCCGCAGCATCCTGCGCGACAACCTCAAGCGCTGGCTGTTCACGTACCACGTCGACGCCGCCGCTGCACTGGCGGAAACCCACGTGGTCAGCGAATGGCTGGAAGAACAGATGGATCTGCTCGACACCTGGGGCTGGCAGACACCGGAACAGCGTGAACTGATGCTGAGCCGGCGCCTGTCGCCACCATGCGCTGCTGACATTGCCTGGGAACCCATCCCCGGAGAAACGCCGGAACAGCACTTTGACCGATGCCAACGAGTGTTCGCTGAGCCGAAAGCCGGTGCCACGGTTTGAAGGCTCGACTGTGGATTGCAGTCGCGGCGGTACCAATACTCGGTGGTTGCAGCTTCGCGCGTCAGATGACTGAAAGCAGCGTGAGTTACTACTCGTGGGAGCACTTCACGCTGGTTGCCACTTTGCCTGCCAAATTCGGCTTTACGTCAAAAGCCCAGTATTCGCCAAAAGCAGGTGAAAGTTGCCAAACGTACAGCCCTGGGTTGGGCGGGTCAGTTACCCGGCAGCAACAGAGATCACACACGACCGTGGCCAAGGACGTAGAGCAGACGGTATCTACAGATATTCCATTGGAGTTCCATATCGCAGACTGCTCCATGGAGTTGTCCCGCGTAATCTATGAAGTAAACGCTACGTATGGACCTGATGCGTGGGATCATGGCCTGGATATCGCGGGTGGGCTTTCTGTCAGATCTTCAACGATCAACACCGTGTCAAAGAAAGAGCCGACTGTTATCGAACAAAAAGGCTTGTGCTCATGGCTATTCCAAATTAGCAAGTCCAAAGCAAAGCTAGGTGAGGTAGAAAAAATTCTCTCTTGTAATGCATCAGATGACAACTGGTCGGCCCCTTCCAAAAAATATGAGCGTCGCAAGCCTAGGGCCGCCATTGACAGAAATAAACTAGCGAGCACAACGGTAAAAATCAAATTTCACCTTTCAAATGAAGAACGCCCAGCAGTCGGCGATACATGGCAAAAGGTCCCAGGGGGTTGGAAACCGTGTCTCGGAAATGGGCCCAGCGATCCCTACGGGTTCTGCCGTGCAGACACTAGAAACTTCAAAACCTTCAAAATGAACAAACGCAAGTGCACCATCTATCCTAATTGTGTTGAACAGGGAGTAGTTCATGACTAGCAAGTATTTTTCATGCGGTGTTCAATCCGTGTTCTTCCTTGCTCTGCCATTGATAGGTGCATGCAGCTTTGCGGGACAGATTGCGAAGGACTCTGCTGAAGGAGCTACCAGCTACTACAGCCAGGAACACTTCACATTAGTTGCCACGATTCCTTCGAAATTTGGTTTCACATCAAAAGCCAGTTACTCGCCTAAAAGTGGTGAAAAATGCGAGACCTACAGCCCAGGCCTCGGTGGAAATGTTACGCGCCAGCAACAAAAGTCGAATACAACTGATGCCAAAGACATTCAGCAAACAGTCTCCACAGACATTCCGCTGGAATTCCACATCGCTGATTGTTCAATGGAGCTTACGCGCGTTAGCTACGAGGTGAGCGCCAGATACGGAACAGGATCATTGGACCGAGACTTGGAGTCAGCGGGTGGCCTTTCCATTAGAAAAATGACCGACGCAGATATGAAAAGTCGCTCTCCTGAGGTTTTAGAACAACGTGCTCTCTGCGCTTGGTACTTCCAGATAAGCACAGCAAAGATAAAGAAAGGGGAAGTTGAAAAAATTCTATCCTGTGAAGCTACTGGCCCTGAATGGAAATTGGCAGAGGACAACTTCAAGCGCCGAAAGCCTGGGGGAGTACTCGCAAGAAACGAGTTAGCGGGCAAGTCAGTTCACGTTGAATTCAGACTCTCTCCTGAGGAACAACCCTATTACGAAGGATATTGGCTCAAGGTTCCCGGTGGCTGGAAGCCGTGCTCTGGACGCCAGGAATCTAGTCGTGAAGCGCTATGCGCTACACCACCACAGTTTAAAACATTCAAGCTAAATGGACGTGAGTGCTCCGTGTACCCGGGATGTAATGAATAAGGATTTTTATGCAAAGCCAAGAAAAGTCATTGCTTTCTGATCAAGGGCGTACATGCCCATTGCGAGGAGGCTGGATCAGCTTTCGTTTAGTCGACGAATTCGGAGATGCCAAGCCCTACGCAGGTCTGAGTTATGTATTAACTGACTCGGAGGGCACAAAGTACGAAGGCACCTTGGATGGAGAAGCTTACGCGCGATTAACTGGAACCTACAGTGGCCCGTTAATATTGACACTATCTACTCCGTACAAGGGAAGTGAAACTATTTATGCTGACCTGTCTAGACGCAAGGATTACAGAATACCTGTAACAGAACTTCAGGTGGCCGCTGAGAAAACACTTAGACGTCCAATCGGCAGCACAGGCAAAACAGGCGCTTACCGCGCCTCGGCCGAAAAAGGCGAATATCACAACGTCGAAGTCCGCGACCTTGTCGAATTCACCAAGCATCTGCCTCCTGCCGCCAAACTTTCCAGTCCAGTGCCCGCAGGTTGCGCCAAACTCGCCCGTGACTTCGCTGGAGACAAAGTTCCAAGTTTTGGAGTGGGCCTACTTCCAGAGAAACATTACGTTCTCGAAGTGCGTGCCCTTCGCGCGTTTAGACCACTTTTGTCTTTGGCCCCGGAATTCAGTGCGCTGAATTTGTATCAATTGTCGCTGCTCGCCACACTGAGCTACGGTGCTTTTGGTCAGACGCCAGAAAAACCTGATGCAGCCCCCAAAAAAGATTTCGAGTTCACCTATCCCAAGCGCGGCACCATTGGCCATGTGCTGAATACCTGCCTTGCTTGCTTCGAAGAGCCGTCAAGTTACGCGGACTCCAAGAAACCATCGTTCCCACTGGTCGAAGATGTTCCCTATTCAAAGCGCTTGGAAATAGTACCTTTTGACCCTGAGCTTTACCCACAAAACGACCCTTCCTCCGGTGAAGAATCGGAAACGCCAATGAGCGTGCACTTTTTCAACGATTCGAGACAAGGCAGCACTGACTGGAAAAACACCGACACCCAGGCCTATGCCACCCACGATGATCGGGTAATTCTCATCGGCGTGAGAGGTACAGCGGAAGGCTGGGACGCCTGGCGAGATGTCGATGCCAAACAAGTGCCGATTGAGGGTGGAACGGGTAAAGCGCACCAAGGTTTCTACGAAGCATTCATGGCATTGCGTCCATTCATCGAGCGTTACGTTCTTCGTTTCCGCACCGACCAAAAAATCCTCGTCTGCGGCCACAGCCTCGGCGGTGCAATCGCGTTGCTGCTCTCCGAATGGCTTCACCGAGAAATCACCAGCGACGTCATCCTCTACACGTTCGGCGCTCCCCGGGCCGGCGACAAAGATTTTGTCGAGTCGGCGAGCGGGCTGGTTCACCATCGAATCGTCAACCAGAACGACCCGGTTCCGAGCGTGCCCGCCGGCTGGATGAGCACAAAGAAACCCATCTGGATCACAGGCCTGGTGGCGACGGTTTCCGGCGTGCTGACGCCTATGGCTGGCGGCTTGGTGTTCGGGGCCGGCCTGACGCGTTTCGGCGGAAAGCCTTACTGGCACCACGGCGAACAACGCTACTTCATGCCCTTGCAACTGCCTGGACGCGTCGTCTCCTCTGTCCTGTGGACGCCCAGCTGCGAAGGCTACGAAGAAGCCGCCATGGCCCGCTGCATGAAGCAGATGAAAAACAACGACACGCCGGACCGCAGCCAGTTTCTGGTCCAGGCCGCCAACGGTGCCGACCACAAGATGCTCGACGGCTACATCCCGGCCTGCTGGGCCAGCCTGAAGCGCTGGCAGGATACCCAGACCACCGGCGGCTTCATCATCAGCACCACGGAGTCCGACCGCCTGAAACTCGAAGTGGAGACCTACCGCACAGAGCTGCAGAAATGGCAACGCGATGCCGATTCGGAGTTCCCCGGAGGCACCATCGAGGGGCGTCCGCAGGATCGTGCAACGCCAATGCAACGCCGCTCGAGCATGTCGGATTTGCAGGAACGCCAGACCGCGATCCGGCAGGCCGTCCAGCACAACAAGAAGGAGCTGGAGGCTGTCGAGGAAACGCTTCGCAAGCTGACCTCATTGAGCAAAACCAAACTCACCATGGCGGATGTCTATGGTGACCGAAGCGATTTGCCCGAGCTGCAACAGCACATCGACCGCTGGGCGGAGCACCGTGAGAACCAGGAGTCCGTGCGACTCGCGCAGATTCCTCCTTCATCCACCGTCAGCATGGCCTGAACCGGGGCAAATAGGGCCTTGCAACTAGCGATTGTTGAAATGGCCTAAAAGGGAGTCTGGCCGGACTCCCTCCTCTACCGCAGCCTTAAGCTCAAGCAGGCGCCTGCCAGTTCAGCATCCGCTGCTGCGCAACCTGCAACAGGTCATTGGCCGATGACAGCCCGCCGACTTGAAATAAAAACAGCTTGAGCCCCTTTCGCTCAAAGCAACCGCCCCGAGACATAGGATCATCGAATGCGCCATCGCAATGTTTTCAATGGGCTTGTTCGCAACCTGATGATCGGGTTCGGCGCGTTTGCCGCGACGGCCTGCTCCGTTGCGCAGCAGGACAGCCTCACTCTCGTCACGGAACTTCCTCCGGGGTTCAAGATTAGGGGCGAAGCCCAATACGTGCCCCGTCCGGGCGAAACCTGCACTGTTCCAGTGAAGAAAGGGCGAGAGCATCCGGGGTTCAAGTTCTTTAAGCAGGAATTCAGTGAGAAGGCGCAGACGGCACAGTTTGAAGTGCCTTTGACCAGTGTCGAGGGTGGATGCCCGTTGGTTTTGGATATTTTTGATTATGAAGTCGATGCCAAGTTTGCAGCCGGCGTCGACGATGTAGGAAGGGATTACACCGGGATTGCGTTCCAGGAAAGCACAACAGACGACACCGGCCTTCCTGCGCCTCTATTTTTGCAGCGACAGTGCGAGTGGTCGTTTCGAACAGTTGGATCTCATCGATACATTGTAAAAATCCTGAAATGCAACCCAACTGCTACGTGGGAACAAGCGAATGGCGCTGTCGCCAAAGGGCCTCTGCAACGCGCACAGTTGGCAGGAAAGACCCTGAAAGTTTCCTTCACTCTGTCCAAGGAAGAAAAACCAGCCGTGGATGACAACTGGGTGAAGTTCCCCAATGGATGGAAACGATGTATGGGCAAGAGTCTGGAGGATCCCTACGCATTTTGCCGAGGCAACACCTCTGACTTTAAACCCTTCAAAATGCCGGACGGACGCGACTGCACCCTCTATCCGGGCTGTACCCAATAAAGACATTCACCCATGACGGACAAGCAATGCAGAGTAGCCGTTGAACAACGATTCCAGTCTCTGACTTTGCTGGCGAGGTCGTAACGAGAGAAAAACAAGGGAAAACCTCATCCGTTTTCCCTTTTCACGTATTAGGCGTCAGACGGGTGCCTGCCAGTTCAGCATCCGCTGCTGCGCAACCTGCAGCAAATCATTGCCGTCCTGCGCCAGCAGGTACAACGCATGGGTGATGTGGGGGATGTCCTGGACGTCGGCGTGCTTGAAGCAGAGGCAATGCAGGGTTTCGAGCAGGTCGCTGCAGGCGCGGACGCGCTGGACGCCGGCTTCGAAAATGTCTTTGGGGTTGGCCTCGGTGTCGATGACCATCGGGGCGCTTTCGGTGACGCAGCTGTTGAGGCGGTGATAACGATCGGGAAGCGGATTAAGTGTCGGCATGGTGATTACTCAAACGAATTGAAAGTAACCGCCAGCACCGTGACCAAACGGTGGGGAGGCGGACTGTGTACAGGTTTGGTCACCGGAGAACCACCAATCCGGTTCGCCCGAAGGCGACCCTGCACACAGCCACCACAGCGATGCACTCCGAGGACGCGGATGTCCGCGGCGCGGATGATGGCACAAATGCGCAGGTGATTTCTCCAGGTGACCAAACCCAGGTCGCTGATTTTGCAGCGACACCCAACGATAGCCGCCCCGCTCCAACCCCCGAAAGCAGACAAGGCATCCGCCCTTGTAGGAACGCTCCGCACTTGCCTCAGAAATCGCCCCGCCCCTGACAGCCTCCATTCAGCCCGCTTAACCGTCGCTTAACGCCACGGCCCAAGACTCTACCCAACCGCACGCCCTCAGCCGTCCGCTGACGCCCAGTGCGGCAGGTTCGGCCTGCCATTGGCCGAATGCCCCTTGCGTCGCACCGGAGTCCTGCCATGAACATGCGTCCCCTTCTGCTCGCCACCACCCTCGCCTGCACCGCCTTCGCCGGGCTCGCCCAGGCCAACGACACCGCCGCGCCGTCCAAGGCCGTGCCCTACCAGTACGGCATGCCGCTGCATGTGGCCAAAGTGGTGTCGCTCACCGAGCCGCCGACCCAGGACTGCAAGGTGATCACCGCCGACATGAAGTACATCGACAACAACGGCAAGCCCGAGGAAATCAGCTACCGGAAATTGTCTGACGCGTGCAGTTTCCAGAACTGACAGACCGTTCTGATTTGCGGCCTGGCGGTAGGCGAGCGAGGGCCCTGGCGGTTATGCTCGGGGCCCTCCCTACTGCCGCAAGGATCCGCCATGCAGTTGTCGTTCCGCACGTTGTCGACCTTCACCGCCCTGTTGTGCTTTCTCCTGGCCATCGTCTGGGGCTTTGTGCCTGACGGGCTGCTGGCGATCTGGAGCATCGACTACTCGCCGGCGGCGGGGTTCGTCGCCCGGCGCAGCGCGGTGCTGTTCGCGGCGTTGGGGGTGATGTTCTGGCTGGTGCGCAATGCGCCGCCGTCGGCCACTCGCCATGCGCTGGGCAACGGTTTCACGGTCGGGTGCTTCGGGCTGGCGGTGCTGGGGTTCGGTGAGTGGCTCAATGGCCATGCGGGCCCCGCGATCCTGTTGGCGGTGCTGGTCGAGTTCGCGCTGGGCCTTGGTTTCATGCAGGCCCGGCGCGTGACGGTCGAACTGAGTGAAACGGTAGGTTAGTCAACCCGCCTTCGAGCGTGGCGCGTATTGATGCGCTGAAGTCTGCTGCGCCAGATCCGAACGTAGGCCAGCGATCAGGTCGTTGATCTCACGGCAGCCGTTGAGGTGGCTGGCGTCGATGCCACTGACCAGCAGATCCACCTGGTCGGTCTGGTGGTCGCCGAACACCTTCACCGTCATCGACAGTTCCGGGGTCAGCGTGCATTGGCAGCGTTTCGGCAGAAAGCTGCTTTCAATGATGTTGCGAAGTTCCAAGGCAGACAGAAACATGGCGAACCCTCTCCTTACTGTGAGACTGCCAATCAAGTATTCACGTCGACCGCTGAGGCTTACCCGTGCGGATGTCTCTCCGCTGGTTCCTTGGTGGCTTCAGGCGGCGGTACTGCGAAATGCCCATTGGAGTGTAGGCGCACAAACTCGGTGCGCCGCACCGGAACGACGCATAAAACGTGCCTTTCATCGGTTAGTGCCGTGCCTTTGGGAAATCAGGCACTTGGCGGCACGGGCCAGCATTGTGCCTGTTGCAGATTGCAGGATGGCCCGCTTTGCGCACCGCATTTTGCAACACTTCAAGGGTTTGCATTCATCGCCTACGCTGGTAGAACTGCCCGCCAATTTATCCGACGCCCGCCAGGAGGCTTACATGGGATCCTTTACCGCTTACGCGGCCACCGGCCTGATGGTCGCCAGCCTGTCCACCTTCGCCCACGCCGCCAAACTCGAAGACGTGGCGCCCTACCCCAAGGCTGAAGCGGGTTTCACCCGCCAGGTCATCCACCTGCCGCAGCAAGCCGACGAAGACAACTTCAAGGTCGAGATCATGGCCGGCAAGACCCTGGAGGTGGACTGCAACCGCCAGCACCTGGGCGGCAGCCTGCAGGAAAAGAACCTTGAAGGCTGGGGTTATCCGTTCTACCGCCTGGAGAAGGTCTCCGGCCCGGTGAGCACCCTGATGGCCTGCCCGCCGGAATCCAAGAAGAAACGCGCGTTCGTGCCGGTGGTCGGCGACGGCTTCCTGCTGCGCTACAACAGCAAGCTGCCGATCGTGGTGTACGCGCCGAGCGACGTCGAAGTGCGCTTTCGCGTCTGGTCGGCCGCCGACAAGGTCGGCGTTGCCCTCCCGGAATGACCTCACACCGCTGAACCGCACGCCGCCACACGTTCCGCCACATGGCGCAGGCTGTCGAAGTTGATGTTGGCGCCGGAATCGATGGCGATGAACGTCCGGTTCCGGTCGCCGGTCTGCGCCACATACCGCTTGATCCCCGCCACCGCCAGCGCGCCGGAAGGTTCGGTGATCGAGCGGGTATCGTCGTAGATGTTCTTGATCGCCGCACAGAGTTCGTCGTTGCTGACGGTGACCACCTCATCCACGCAGAACCGGCAGACCTCGAAACCGTAGGCGCCGATCTGCGCCACGGCCACGCCGTCGGCGAAGGTGCCGACGCTGGGCAGCACCACCCGTTCCCCCGCCGCCATCGCAGCTTTCAGGCAGGCCGAGTGTTCCGACTCGACGCCGATGATCCGCACCTCAGGCCGCAGGTATTTGACGTAAGCGGCGATGCCCGCGATCAATCCGCCGCCGCCCACCGGGACGAAGATCGCATCCAGTTCGCCCTGGTGCTGCCGCAGGATCTCCATGGCCACGGTGCCCTGCCCGGCGATCACGTCCGGGTCGTCGAACGGCGGGACGAAGGTGCGCCCGGTCTGCTCCGCCAGTTGCAGCGCATGGGCCAGGGCGAACGGAAAACTCTCGCCGTGCTGGAGCGCCTCGGCGCCGCGACTGCGCACTCCCAGCACTTTCAGTTCGGGTGTGGTGGTCGGCATGACGATGGTGGCGGCGATCCCCAGTTCGCGGGCGGCCAACGCCACGCCTTGGGCATGGTTGCCCGCCGACGCGGTGATCACGCCGCAGGCCTTTTGCTCGTCGGTCAGTTGCACCAGGCGGTTGTAGGCGCCGCGAATCTTGAACGAGAACGTCGGCTGCAGGTCCTCGCGCTTGAGCAGGATGCGGTTGCCGAGCATGGCGGACAAGGCCGGCGCGGCCTGCAACGGCGTGCGCACCGCCAGTTCGTAGACCGGCGCGGCGAGGATCCTTTTCACATACTGTTCAAGCAGGGCTTGCTGGGCGGGGCTGTGGCGCATGGTCGTCTCCTGACGTTGGTTGGAGCCCCGGAGACAGAAAGAAAAAACCCGCCTCAAGGGCGGGTTCGGTGCTGCAGCCGTGCGCTAGCCCGCCAGATGAGGAATGGCGGTAATAATAATGCTCGGCTGAAGAAGCAGTACGGTGCAGGTCATGGGCTGGAAAGTAGCCTGAGGCCGGCGGGCAAGTCAATGGCGGATGCCGTCACCTGGCCAGCCGCCTGAGCCCCAGCAGCATCCCGCCCGCCGCCAGCACCATCGCCCCGAGAAACAGCGGGTACGACACCCACCACGGCGTGCCGGCGGTCATCATGCTGAATTCGGACATCCCACCGATGCTCGCGATCAGGTTGAGCGGCAGAAACACCACGTTGATCAGCGTGAGCTTGCGCAGCAGGCTGTTGGTGCTGTTGTTCATCAGGTTGCCCCGCGCATCGATCAGCCCGGAGAACACCGTCGAATAGATTTCCGCCTGCTTGTAGCACTGGTTGTTTTCGATGATCAGGTCGTCGATCAGGCCGAGGGCTTCGCTGCCGAAGTGCTGCTTTTCCGCGTGGTTGCGCAGCCGGGTGAGCACCGCGCCGTTGCTGTGCAGGGCGTTGATGTAATAGATCAGGCTTTCGCTGAGGTTGAACATCTGCATCAGGTGCTGGTTCTGCATCGAGGCGTTGAACTTCTGTTGCAGCTCCCGGGCGACCAGTTTGATCACCTTCAGATGCCCGAGGTAGTGATGGATGTTGTTGAACAGCAGGTCCAGCAGCACGTCCAGCGGCGTGTTCAGCGGCCGCCCCGTGCCCAGGCCGTGCAGCGGCGTGTCGTCGGTGGCGATCACCAGCAATTGCCCCGGTGAGAACAGCAGGCCGCAGGACGACACCTCGAACGCCAGGCTGCCGCCGCCGGCGTACTTCTCCGGGCGTTTCCAGATCAAGAACAGATGATCCGGGTGGAACTCGATCCGCGAGACCTCGTCCGGGTCCAGCGCCGAGGCCAACGCATGTGCGTCGAGCTTGAAGTGGCTGTGCAGCAGATCCCGTTCGGCGGCGTCGGGGTCGCTGAACAGCATGACGTCGGCGTCGAGCCGTTCGACCCGGTGCAACGATCCATGGCTGAGCGCAAAACCGCTGATCATCGGCGCGTCACCAGGCCTGACCGCGGCGCTTGAGTTCCAGGCGCCGCACGAACTCCTCCAGCATCAGCGAATACAGATCGTCCTGCAGATAGGCGTCTTCGATGCCGGCGTCCAGGTTCGGGTTGTCGTTGACTTCGATGACCACCACCTTGTCGCCGGCCTGCTTGAGGTCGACGCCGTAGAGCCCGTCGCCGATCAGGTTGGCCGTCTTCACCGCCAGCTCCACCACTGCCCTCGGCGCTTCGTGGATCGGCAGCGTGCGGCATTCACCATTGACGTCCTGGCCCTTGGCCTTGTGGTTGTAGATCTGCCAATGGCCCTTGGACATGAAGTACTGGCAGGCAAAGATCGGCTTGCGGTTGAGCACGCCGATGCGCCAGTCGTATTCGGTGTAGAAGAACTCCTGGGCGAGCAACAGCACCGAATGCTCGAACAGTTCGGCGGTGGCCTCCAGCAGCGCCTGCTGGCTTTCGACCTTGATCACGCCACGGGAGAAGCAGCCGTCGGGGATCTTCAGCACCAGCGGAAAGCCGAGGCGCTCGCCGACCCGTTCGAAGTCTTCCGGTCGCTCCTTGTAGAGGATTTCCGTGGCGGGCATGCCCAGCTGATGGCTGCCGAGCAGGTCGGTCAGGTACACCTTGTTGGTGCAGCGCAGGATCGACGCCGGGTCGTCCATCACCACCAGCCCTTCGCTCTCGGCCTTCTTGGCGAAGCGGTAGGTGTGGTTGTCGACGCTGGTGGTCTCGCGGATCAGCAGGCCGTCGTACTCGGCCAGCCGCGCGTAGTCCTTGCGCTCGATCAGTTCCACGTCGATGCCCATGCCTTTGCCGACCCGCACGAAGTTGGCCAGCGCACGGGCGTTGGACGGCGGCAGCGCCTCTTGGGGATCGTGCAGGATCGCCAGGTCGTAACGGGCCACCTGACGGGAGCGCGGGAGACGCCAGACTTTACGGCTGAAACCGTCCAGGGCATTGGCGAACTGGTCTTCCTGGTCATCGCGCAACTTGTGCAGCGACCCCGACTTGATGCCCTCGATGTGCCAACCGTTAGTTCGCTTGAATTCAACTAACAGGATCGGACACGGAAACACTTCAAACAACTGACGGGCCAGATCCTGTAAGGGCTCAATATGTGTCCGACCAAAGTAAAGCGTCAGCGTAAACCCTTCCGTATCGCTGTAGAGATGATGGCTGAGGGCTCTTTCCAGGGTTTTGTCCAGATCCTCCAGCGCCAACCCGTAGAGCGACTTGCGCGTCAGCTCGCTGATGGTCTTCACCGAAGGAATGACCCGGTGCCCACGGGCCTCGGCCAGCAGCGAGCAGTAATAACCGTGCCCCAGGTACTTGTAGCTGCGGCACAGGTTGATCACCTGCACCCGCTTGCCCGGCTCGCTGCCGGGGGTTTGCTCCAGGTATTCCTGGGCGGTGACGATGTCTTCGCTGGGGAAGTAAGAGGCCCAATCTTCCTTGCGCTCGACAATGATCAGCACCCGGCTGGAAGTTGCAACGACCGGATTTAAATAAGTTGCCGCCGGCAAACTTTGCCCGGATACTTCGCGCCAATGACCCTGTACCGCTGACATAGAAATCGATCCGTTGGAGAACAAGACCATTTCTATTAAGCACGAAGTTTTTCGAAAGTCCCGTTTCGTTACGCAACTTTTACGGTGGTCATATGAACCCTGTCTTTCGTCTGGCGACAACCGAAGACCTGCCGGCGCTGATGGCGCTGGAGACGCAATGCTTCACCACGGACCGGCTCACCGCCCGCAGTTTCCAGTGGATGATCACCCGTGCCCACGGGCAACTGTGGGTGGCCACTCACGCTGGGCAATTGGCGGGGTATGCGCTGGTGCTGTTTCATCGCGGCACGTCGCTGGCCCGGCTGTATTCCATCGCCATCGCGGCTACGGCACGGGGTGTCGGGCTGGGCCGGCAATTGCTGCAGCGCATCGAAGCCTGCGCGCTGGAGCACGATTGCGCCTACCTGCGGCTGGAGGTGCGTACCGACAACCCGGCGGCCATCGCGCTGTACGAGCGCAACGGCTACCGGCGCTTTGCGCTGATCCACGATTACTACGAGGACCATGCCGACGCGTTGCGCCTGGAGAAGCGCATCCTTCAGCACCGCGATTCCCGCAGCGTCAACGTCCCCTATTACCGGCAAACCACCGATTTCACCTGCGGCCCGGCCTGCTTGCTGATGGCCATGGGCACGTTGCAGCCCGGGCGGACGTTGGAGCGCCAGGAAGAAGTGCAGCTCTGGCGCGAGGCGACCACGGTGTTCATGACGTCCGGCCATGGCGGCTGCAGCCCGCAGGGGCTGGCGCTGGCGGCGTGGCGTCGGGGCTTTCGGGTGCGCCTGCAATTGAGCATGGCCGGGCCGCTGTTCCTCGACGGCGTGCGTGGCGAGCATAAAAAGGACGTCATGCGCCTGGTGCACGAGGCGTTCATCGCGCAATTGCGTGAGACCGATGTCGAACAGACCGTCGGTTCGGCACTGGACCTGCCCCGTTTGCTGGAGGTTGGCGGGCAACCCCTTGTGCTGATAAGCAGCTACCGCCTGACCCGCTCCAAATCACCGCACTGGGTGATCGTCACCGACTGCGACGAGGAGTTCGTCTACCTGCACGACCCGGATGTCGACCACAGCCTGCATCGCCAGCCCATGGACTGCCAGCATGTGCCGGTCAGCCATGGCGAGTTCGAGAAGATGAGCCGCTTCGGCCGGGGGAAGCTCCGGGCGGCAGTGGTGGTGTTTGCCCGTCAGGAGTAATGCCGGATGGCATGTGCCGTACTCAAAATCTGTGGGAGCCAGCCTGCTGGCGATAGCGGTCGCTCTGACACACTGATGCCAGATGCGCCGCCGTCATCGCGAGCAGGCTCGCTCCCACAGGGGATCTGTGCCGTGCGCAAATCCTGTGGGAGCCAGCCTGCTGGCGATGGCTGGCACCGCCGCTCCCACAGGATACGGGGCTATTTCAGGCCGACCTTGTACAGCGAGCCGTCCGTCTCGTCCGTCAGCACGTAGAGGTAGCCATCCGGCCCTTGGCGCACATCGCGGATCCGCTGTTTCAACTCACCCAGCAAACGCTCTTCGTGCACTACCCTGTCGCCGTCGAACTGCAGGCGGATCAGCTCCTGGCCCACCAGCGCGCCGATGAACGCGTTGTGCTGCCAGGTCTTGAAACGGTCGCCATCGTAGAACGCCAGGCCGGTCACGCCCGGTGATTTCTCCCAGACATGATGGGGGCCGACCGTGCCCTCGGCGGTCTTGCCTTTAGCTTCCGGGATGGGCTGCATCGAATAGTTGATGCCGTGGGTCGCCAGCGGCCAGCCATAGTTCTTGCCGCGCTCGATGATGTTCACCTCATCGCCCCCGCGCGGGCCGTGCTCGTTTTCCCACAGCGTGCCGCTCCACGGGTTGAGCGCCGCCCCCTGCGGGTTTCGGTGGCCGTAGGACCAGATCTCCGGCCGCACGCCGGACTGACCGACGAAGGGGTTGTCGTCCGGCACCTTGCCGTCCGGGTACAGCCGCACGATCTTGCCTTGCAGCTTGTCCAGGTCCTGGGCGGTCGGCCGGTCGTTGTTTTCGCCCAGGGTGATGAATAGGAAGCCGTCGCGGTCGAACACCAGCCGCGAGCCGAAATGGTTGCCGACCGACAGCTTGGGCTCCTGGCGGAAGATCACCTGGAAGTCTTTCAGCGTCTGCATGTCGTCCGAGAGGCGCCCGCGACCGACCGCCGTTCCCGCCTTGTCGCCGGCGCCGCCACCCTCGGCGTAGGACAGGTACACAAGCCGGTCCTCCTTGAACGACGGCGACAGCGCCACATCCAACAGGCCGCCCTGCCCCTTGGCCCACACGCTGGGTACGCCGCCGATCGGCGCAGACGTCTTGCCGTCCGCGCTCACCCGCCGCAGATGGCCGGGGCGCTCGGTCACCAGCATGCCTTGGCCGTCCGGCAGGAACGCCAGCGCCCACGGGTGTTCGAGGCCTTGGGCGATGGTGGTGACTTGCAGGGTGCCCTGCTCGCTCTGCAGTTCCTTCACGGGCGCAGCGGTCGCCGACAAGGTGAAACTTGCCAATGCTCCGGCACACAGGCCGGCCAACAGGGTTTTACGCAACATGCACGATTCCTTTTGTTCGCTTGAAGGGCTGACGGAAACGGCCTCCGCCGATCAACGGTTGCTGCCGGTGTCCCGCACCGGCGGATTGGGAATGAACGTGGGCGGTGTGGCCGGCACCGAGCGCTGGGGCTGGCCATTGCCGATGCCACGGTTTTCAAGGGTAGGCGGACGCGGCACCGGAACGGTGTTCGGCCCTTGCAGGGCAGGCGCGCTGGGCTGGGTGCCCTGCATGCTATTGGGATTGGCCCGGCGGATCGGGCTGTTGTAGGGGTTGTTGCTGTTGCCGGTCGGGCTTTGGGCCAGCAACGGCATGGCAGGCGGCGCAGTGACGTCGGCCTGCGCCAGGCCGCCACTGAGGATCAGGGCGGCGATGCCTGACAGATAACGGTTCATGATCGACCTCGGGGCGCGTGGACTGAAGCGTTCGAGTCCACGCTACGCCGAGGGTTCGGATTTGTTAACCCGTGAGGGACGGGCAACCTGTAACAGGGCGTGATTGCCGTTGAGGGTGGTGTCGGGTTCGTGTCGAACACAACATCAGTGAACGACCCGGAACCTGTGGGAGCGGGCTTGCCCGCGATGGCGTCCGCAAGAACGCCACCGAACTCAGATCAGAATGAAGATCGCCAGCAGACCGCCGAAGATCGCCCACTTTTCCATGTAGTAGCGCGCACGGTTGCGCTTCTTCAGTTCCTTGCCGCGCAGGCGCACCTTGTAGATCTTGGTGAACAGGCGGTTGATCCCGCCGGTGCGGTCGCCCGCGTCGTTCGGCGCGCCGGCCGCCGACATCACGGTGCGGCTGAACCAGCTGTTGAACGCCGCCGCCCAACGGTACTTCATCGGACGCTCGATATCGCAGAACAGGATGATGCGGTTCTGGTCGGTGGTGTTTTCGGCGTAGTGGATGTAGGTCTCGTCGAACATCACCGCTTCGCCGTCGCGCCAGTGGTAGTTCTCGCCGTCGACGTTGATGTAGCAGCCGGCGTCGTTCGGCGTTTCCAGGCCCAGGTGATAGCGGTACGAGCCGGCGTACGGGTCGCGGTGGCGCACCAGTTTGGAGCCCGGCGGCAGTTCGGCGAACATCGCCGCCTTGATCGAACCGATGCTCTGCACCAGCTCTGTGGTGCGCGGGCACAGTTTCATGGCCGACGGGTGGCTGTCGCCGTACCACTTCAGGTAGAAGCGCTTCCAGCCGGTCTTGAAGAACGAGTTGAAACCGACGTCGTCGTATTGGTTCGAGCGCTTGATCTCACCGGCGCGCAGAAGGTTCTGACCTTCTTCGCGGATTTCTTCCCAGTGGGCCTGCAACGGGCTCAGGTCCGGAAAGTCCGCCGGATTGAGGTAAGGCTTGTTGGGCATCTTGGAGAACAGATAAAGGAAGCAATTGACCGGCGCCAGAAACGTGGAGTGGTCGCTCAACTGACGACCGAGCTTGTGGCGCACGCGACCGCGCAGGTGCACGTATGCAATGGAAATGACATATACAGCGGCAATGATGAGTTTCACGGAAATCGTCACACGTCAGAAGTGAACAAACTGCGCGCCCCGAAGGCGTCGGCCAGCGGCCTGCGGCAGTGGTCTGAAAACAAAACAGCGTCCCGATGGCGCATCCTTGAGCCCATGCCGCACCGGGCATTGGGTGAATGGATGGCATTTTAGCCACAGTTTGTAACCAATAGTGAACCTTCATCTGTGAAAAACTGTCCCGCTAAGGCGCCGATCGCGCGAACAAGGCGTGATCGCCCTATCGCTCGCACGGCCAGACCAGTACAATCGCCGCCAAACTTTACAGGCCCCTGGGCTGATGACGGGACGCACCCCGCTTCGGCGTGCTTCGACTCGGGCCCAGCGCACCCGCCGCCTCCTCGCTTTTCAGATTGCCTCGCAGGAAAAACCTTTGATTTCTACAGCTAACATCACGATGCAGTTCGGCGCCAAGCCGCTGTTCGAAAACGTTTCGGTCAAGTTCAACAACGGCAACCGCTATGGCCTAATCGGCGCCAACGGTTGCGGCAAGTCGACTTTCATGAAGATCCTCGGCAGCGACCTCGAACCGTCCGCCGGCCAGGTGATGCTCGAACCGAACGTGCGCCTGGGCAAACTGCGCCAGGATCAGTTCGCCTACGAAGAATTCACCGTGATCGACACCGTGATCATGGGCCACGAAGAGCTGTGGAAGGTCAAGGCCGAGCGCGACCGCATCTACTCGCTGCCGGAAATGACCGAAGAAGACGGCATGGCCGTGGCCGAGCTGGAGACCGAGTTCGCCGAGATGGACGGCTACACCGCCGAATCCCGCGCCGGCGAGCTGCTGCTGGGCCTGGGCATTCCGCTGGAGCAGCATTTCGGCCCGATGACCGAAGTCGCCCCGGGCTGGAAGCTGCGGGTGCTGCTGGCCCAGGCGCTGTTCTCCGATCCGGAAGTGCTGCTGCTCGACGAACCGACCAACCACCTGGACATCAACACCATCCGCTGGCTGGAAAACATTCTCACGGCGCGTAACAGCACCATGATCATCATTTCCCACGACCGGCACTTCCTGAACAGCGTCTGCACCCACATGGCCGACCTGGACTACGGCGAACTGCGCCTGTTCCCGGGCAACTACGACGAGTACATGACCGCGGCGACCCAGTCCCGCGAGCAGCTGCTGGCCGACAACGCCAAGAAGAAAGCCCAGATCGCCGAACTGCAGACGTTCGTCAGCCGCTTCTCGGCCAACGCCTCGAAAGCCAAGCAGGCCACCTCCCGCGCCAAGCAGATCGACAAGATCCAACTGGCCGAGGTCAAGCCATCGAGCCGCGTGAGCCCGTTCATCCGTTTCGACCAGAACAAGAAGCTGCACCGTCAGGCCGTGACCATCGAGCGCATGTCCAAAGGCTTCGACGACAAGGTCCTGTTCAAGAACTTCAGCTTCACCGTCGAAGCCGGCGAGCGCGTGGCGATCATCGGTCCGAACGGCATCGGCAAGACCACCCTGCTGCGCACCCTGATGGGCGAGCTGACCCCGGACGCAGGTTCGGTGAAGTGGACCGAAAGCGCGGAGCTGGGCTACTACGCCCAGGACCATGCCCACGACTTCGAAGACGACGTCACCCTGTTCGACTGGATGGGCCAGTGGACCCAGGGCGAGCAGATGATCCGCGGCACCCTGGGCCGGATGCTGTTCTCCAACGACGAGATCCTCAAGTCGGTGAAGGTCATTTCCGGTGGTGAGCAAGGCCGCATGCTGTTCGGCAAGCTGACCCTGCAGAAGCCGAACGTGCTGGTGATGGACGAACCGACCAACCACCTGGACATGGAATCGATCGAGGCGCTCAACCTGGCGCTGGAGAACTACCCGGGCACGCTGATCTTCGTCAGCCACGACCGTGAGTTCGTGTCGTCCCTGGCCACCCGCATCATCGAACTGAGCCCGAACGGCGTGACCGACTTCAGCGGCACCTACGATGATTACCTGCGTAGCCAGGGTGTGGTGTTCTAAGGGCTGCTGTCAGCCTTAAGCCGCAAGCTGCATGTGATAAGCCCTGTCCTGGTGACAGGGCTTTTTGCATTCTGCGGCCTTGGGATTTTCCTCAGGGGGGCAGTTGTCTGGATCATGCCCTGCGGTGCCCGGACTGCCGCCATCGCTGGCAAGCCAGCTCCCACAGGGATTCCGGTCGCCCACAAGTTCCCGGTAAACCCAAATACCTGTAGGAGCTTGCCTGCAAGCGATGAGGCCCGCACTGCCAACATCTATGGAACTTGGACTGCCGCCATCGCCAGCAGGCTGGCTCCTACAGTGGATCCCGGTCGTCCGCAGATCCCGGTACACCCCAAAAACCTGTGGGAGCTGGCTTGCCAGCGATGAGGCCCGCACTGTCGACCTCTTTCGGCCAGTCATATCGTTAGCCTGCTTCCTTTTACCCCGCACAAAAGCCATGATGCCGTATCTCCCACCCCCGCCCGCGAACGAGTCCCCATGTCTGCGCAGCAACCGCCGTCGCACAGCTCCCTGTCGATCACCCTGCAGATCGTTTCCATCGTCTTCTACACCTTCATCGCCTTCCTCTGCATCGGCCTGCCCATTGCGGTGTTGCCGGGTTACGTCCATGAGCAGCTCGGCTTCAGCGCGGTGATCGCGGGGCTGACCATCGGCTCGCAGTACCTGGCCACCCTGCTCAGCCGGCCGATGGCCGGGCGCATGTCGGACAGCGTCGGCACCAAGCGGGCGATCGTGTACGGCTTGTCGGGGATTGTCCTGAGCGGCGCGCTGACCTTGGTCTCCACGTTGCTGCAGAGCGTTCCGCTGCTGAGCCTGGTGATCCTGATCACCGCCCGCCTGCTGCTCGGCATCGCCCAAGGGCTGATCGGCGTGGGCACCATCAGTTGGTGCATGGGCCAGGTCGGCGCCGAGCACACGGCCCGTTCGATCTCCTGGAACGGCATCGCCTCCTACGGCGCCATCGCCATCGGCGCGCCGTTGGGGGTGGTGATGGTGGCCGATTACGGCTTCGCCAGCCTCGGCATCGCCCTGTCGGCGCTGGCGGCGGGGGCGCTGCTGCTGATCCGCAACAAGCCGTCGGTGCCGGTGGTGCGCGGCGAACGCCTGCCGTTCCGGGCCGTGTTCGGCCGGATCGCCCCCTACGGCGCCAGCCTGTGCCTGGCGTCCATCGGCTACGGCACGCTGACCACGTTCATCACGCTGTATTACCTCAACCGTGGCTGGACGGGCGCGGCCTACTGCCTGACGGTGTTCGGCGTCTGCTTCATTCTGTCGCGTCTGGTGTTCATCTCGGCCATCAACCGTTTCGGCGGTTTTACCTCGGCCATTGCCTGCATGATCATCGAGACCCTGGGCCTGGTGCTGCTGTGGCTGGCGCCTTCCACGCTCACGGCGCTGATCGGTGCAGGGCTGACCGGGCTCGGCCTGTCGCTGGTGTACCCGGCGCTCGGCGTCGAGGCCATCAAACAAGTGCCAGGCTCCAGTCGCGGCGCGGGCCTGGGCGCGTATGCGGTGTTTTTCGACCTGGCGCTGGCGATCGCCGGGCCATTGATGGGCGCGGTGGCGCTGAACCTGGGGTATTCGTGGATTTTCTTCTGCGCGGCGGTGCTGTCGGTGGGCGGACTGGGGTTGACGCTGATGCTCAAACGACGTGCGGCTTGATCTTGCCCTTGTGGGAGCCAGCCTGCTGGCGAAACGGTCAACCAGGCGTTGAATGACAGATGGCTATCGCCAGCAGGCTGGCTTGTATGCTGGTACTTGAAGGGAGGAGGAGGGACTAGGCTGGATTCTGACTGTTGACGCAGTACAGACCGTGGGAGATTTCGCCCCTTCCTC
>NZ_NEHZ01000033.1:0-25171 GCF_002112565.1 Pseudomonas sp. R25(2017) | reverse complement strand
CAAACTGGCCCGGATCGTATTCGCCCTGCTCAAAGGACAAAGCGAATATGAACCGAAAGCAGGCTGAGGGCTTTGCCTCAACCATAGAATCTCCCACAGGGGATATCGGGGATTCATTGGTCTGCGGTCTGCATCCCCGCCCGGCTGGGCCGGCCCAGCACCCGGGAAAAGAACCGCCCGGCCTCGGAGATCAGGTTGCGGTGGATGTCTTCGCGGTCCACACCGTCGGCGTCGGTGCACAGGGCGGGCATGGCGACGATCTGCTCTTCGTTGCACGGCGCCATGAACACGAAATGCCCGGCCCCGGCCAGCAGCTTGAAGTCCGGCGCGGTCGGCAGCTTGCGCGCCAGGGCGGCGGCGTTCTTGTCGAAGGCCACCAGTTTGTCGCCGTCGCCGCTGTACATCAGCACCGGCACATGCACGTCGGCCAGCGTCTGGCGGCCGAACTTGAGGCTCAGCGGCGCCATCAGCAGCAAGGCATGCACCCGTGGATCGGCCACCGGCTGGAGGTCGTCGCGGTCGACGATCAGCTCGCCCTGGGTGTTGCAGGCGTCGCGGTCGTCCGGGCGCTCCTGGCAATAGCGGCGCAGGCGATCCAGGTCCGGCGTGGCGCCCGAGAGGATCAGCGCCGTCTCGCCGCCGGCCGAATAGCCGATCACCCCGACCTGCTCGGCGTTGACGAACGGCGCGAGCATGCGGTCGCCGAGGGTGGCGGAGATGGCTTCGGAAATCTGGATCGGCCGGCCGTACAGGTTGCTCAAGGTACCGAGGCGGCTGTGGTCCTTGGAGTTGTCGCCGGGGTGGATCACCGCCACCACCACGAACCCCTTGCGCGCCAGCGACGTGGCGAGGTCATGCAGCGCCAGCGGCGTGCCGGTGTTGCCGTGGGACAGCATCAGCATCGGGAAGCGGCCGATGGCGACCTTGACGTCTTCGCCGGCCTCGACCGTGTAGCCCTCAAGCTTGCTGGTGTGCTCTCGGTCGCTGGACGGGTAGAATGCGATGGCGCGCATCGGCTGCAGGTCCAGGGGGTCGAGGAAGGTCATCTCGTGGAAGCCGACGCTCCAGCGAGGATGCTGCCCAGGCGCCGCGTGCACTGAGTTCAGGCTGCCGAGCAGGCAAATCAGTAACGTTGCACAAAGACGCATCATGGGATGCCCCACCCTGTGTTACTCAATCGAAAGATCCGTTGCGGTCCGATGCGCGAAACACCGTGGTTTTGGCGTTCCTGCGCGTCGCTGCACTCAGACGTCGAACGTTTGACTGCATAACCCGGGCCAGATTATGTAACAGTCAGAAACAAAAAACTCCGTATTCGGCCCTTGCAGAACCAGAATACAGAGTTTTTTGAGGTTTACCTGAACAGACGCTGTTCTTTACGCAAGCCTTACGCGGCGGCGAACAGTTGCTCGCTGATCTGCATGTGAGCGGCGTTCATGGCGTTGTTGCGCACTTCCTCACCGTAGGCCAGGCCTTCGGCACGGACGATTTCGATGTCGGTGATGCCGAGGAAGCCCAGCACCAGCTTCAGGTACTCTTCGTGGGCGATGCCGCTGGCCTGGCCGGCGTGCAGACCGCCGGCGGTGGACACGATCAGCACTTTCTTGCCGCCGCACAGGCCTTCGGGACCGGCTTCGGTGTAGCGGAAGGTCTGGCCGGCCACGGCGACGCGGTCGATCCACGCCTTGAGCTGGGTCGGAATGGTGAAGTTGTACATCGGCGCAGCGATCACGATGGCGTCTGCGGCTTTGAATTCGGCCAGGGTGGTGGCGCTGAGTTCGGCTTCGTGCTGCTGGGCGGCGTCACGCAGTTCGGCGGTGGTGCCGGCGGCCACCAGGGTGGTCGACGAGAAGTGGCTGATGGCGTCGGCGGCCAAGTCGCGGTAGGTCACCACGGCGCTTGGCTCGGCGGCTTGCCAGGCTTGCACGACTTCCTTGCTCAGCTGACGGGATGCAGAGTTGTCGCCCAGAATGCTCGAATCGATGTGCAGCAGTTTCATGTGGAATCTCCTGGAAAGAATCGCCGATGGCGACGGAATGGAGACAATCCTACAGACGAAACCAATAGCTGATTAGACGGTAACAATGCGATAGTTTGTCCCACTGATAGAACAGTCGGATTTCACCATGCAAGACCTCAACGATCTCTACTATTTCGCCAAGGTGGTCGAGGCCGGCGGATTCGCCGCCGCCGGCCGCCTGCTCGGCATTCCCAAGTCGCGCCTGTCGCGGCGGATCGCCGAGCTGGAAGAGCGCCTCGGCGCCCGGCTGCTGCAGCGCACCACCCGCCAACTGAAGCTCACCGCCGTCGGCGAACGCTACCTGCGCCACTGCCAGGCCATGCTGCTGGAGGCGGAAATGGCGGACGAAGCCGTCGCCAGCATGTCCAGCGAGCCCCGGGGCCGGCTGCGGGTGTCCTGCCCGACGGGGCTGGCCCATGAAATGCTGCCGATGGTCATCAGCGATTTCCTGGGCAAGTTCCCCCAAGTGCAGCTGGAAGTGATCCTGCTCAACCGCCGGGTCGACCTGATCACCGAAGGCGTCGACGTCGCCCTGCGCGTGCGCGAGCACGGCGACGAAGACCCGATGCTGGTCACCCGCCGTTTGCGTCAGGCGCAGATGGTCGTGGTAGCGAGCCCTTCCTTTATAGAGGGCGTCGAGATCCGGCATCCCCAGGACCTGAGAAACCTGCCGGTGCTCGGCGCCCTGGAACCTGACCGGATGGTGCATGTGCGCCTGCTCGACGAACACGGCAAGAGCTGCGACCTGGCGCTGGAGGCCCGCCTCGGCATCGACGACTTCATCGTGCGCAAGGCTTGCGTGCTGGCCGGGCAAGGCTTCACCCTGCTGCCGATGATGTATTGCGAAGCGGAGCTGAACAACGGCACGCTGGTGCAGTTGCTGCCGGGCTGGTCATTGCCCGGCGGCTGGCTGCAAGCGGTGTATCCGCACCGGCGCGGGGTGATGCCGGCGGTGCGCGCGTGGATCGACCACCTGGTCGAATCGTTCAATGCCTGTGGAGAGCGCCTGTTATGAAACAAGGAAAGATGAGCGAAACGGACGTCGCCGCGTTCTGCCTGACGTTGCCCGGTGTGCGGGAGGATTACAAATGGGGTGGCGTGCGGGTGTTTTCGGTGGCCGGCAACAAGATGTTCGCCTTGCAGGGGCTGCGCGGCGAGTCGCTGGCGTTCAAGGTCGACAAGGATCTGTTCCTCGGCCACTGCGACCGCCCGGGCATCGGCCCCGCGCCGTACCTGGCGCGGGCGCAGTGGATCATCATGCACCCGCCCTACCCGCTGGGCGCCGAGGAACTGCAAGGGTTGCTGCAGCGCTCGCACCAGTTGGTGGTGGGCAAGCTGCCCAAGCGTACGCAGGTCGGGTTGTTGCTTTGATCGGTTGGCGCTTTGGGGCGAGCCCATCGCCAGCAGGCTGGCTCCCACAGGGTTCTGCAGTGACCGCAGACTCTGCGTTCAACAGCCATCCCTTGTGGGAGCCAGCCTGCTGGCGATAGCGGCGACCCATCCAGCCTCGCCGGACCAGGCCGACCGCCGAGCCAAAGGCCAACCACCGCTCAAAACACCGCTGACAGCGCCGCCCCGTAGAACAGCCGGTCGATCCAGAACATCTGGTGCAGCCCCACGATCATCCAGAACACGATCTGGAACGACGCCTTGCGCGTCTTGTGGCGGAACACCTGCTGCGCGATCAGCGCGCCCGGCCAGCCACCGGCCAGCTCCACCGCGTGCAGGATGTTCTCCGGCGTGCGCCAGGCCTCGTTGCGGGCCTTGCGCTTGTCGCCCCAGTACAGGAAGAACGCCACCGCGCTGACGACGCCGTAGGCCGCCAGCGGGATCAACGAGATCCCGTGCAGCCACATCGACAGCGAGCCGTACAGCGGCAGCGCGCACACGGCCAGGAACACCGCCAGTTTGACCTTCAGGTGCTGGACACCGCCCCCGCGGCGGGCGCGGGGATCGCTCATGGCTTGGCCGCCGACCAGTCCACCCAGCCGAACTGCCAGGTCGCCAGGATCACCAGGCCGAACACGATCCGGTACCAGGCGAACGCCGCGTAGCTGTGGCTGCCGATGAACTTGAGCAGCCCGCGCACGGCGATCATGGCGAAGATGAACGCGGTGACGAAGCCGATGGCGAACACCGGAAAGTCCGCCGGCACGAACAGGTCGCGGTACTTGTAGCCCGAATACACCGCCGCACCGACCATGGTCGGCATGGCCAGGAAGAACGAGAACTCGGTGGCGGTCTTGCGCGACAGGCCGAACAGCAGGCCGCCGATGATGGTCGAGCCGGAACGCGAGGTGCCGGGGATCATCGCCAGGCACTGGGCGAAGCCGATCTTCAGCGCGTCCGTCCAGGTGATGTCATCGACCGTTTCGGCGTGCACTTCATGCTGCCGGCGCTCGGCCCACAGCATGACGAAGCCGCCCAGCACCAACGCAGTGGCCACGGTGATGGGGTTGAACAGGTAATGGTGGATCAGGTCGGCGAAGACCACCCCCAGCACCACGGCGGGCAGGAAGGCGATCAGCAGGTTGGCGGTGAAGCGCCGCGCCCCCGGCTGGGTCGGCAGCCCGACGACCACGTCGAAGATCTTGCGACGAAATTCCCAGACCACCGCCAGGATGGCGCCGAGCTGGATGATGATGTTGAACGCCATGGCCCGTTCGCCGCCGAAGTCGAGCAAGTCGGCGACAATGATCTGGTGTCCGGTACTGGAAATGGGCAAAAACTCCGTCAGCCCTTCTACAACTCCTAGAATCAATGCCTGCAAGGCGGTCCAAAGATCCATCGATCCCCCAAAGAGCGATGCCCGGCGGCATGCCCCGATAATATTTTTTCAATCGTTCACTGCGAGAAGCGTAGCCGCTGCGGTGCGGTGCGCACACGCACAGGATCCACATCAAAGGGTCAAAATTCCGTGAAGAATCAATCGCCATTCAGGTTTTTCCGTGCGGGGCCGAAATCCTAACAGACAAGCCGAAATAACGCTGTGCGTTATACGACTTGGGTCGCGTAGGCGCCCGTCCCGAAACGTGGTTGGATGCTGGCGGCGTTTTATGACAAGAACAAGAAACCGGAGTGACAGCGCTATGAACAGCTTGCGCAGTGTGTCGATCAGCCGACGCTTGTGGCTCATCTTGATTGTGGCGGTGGTCATGCTGCTGACCCTGGGCGTGTTGATGCTCAAGCAGGTGCACGACGGCCTGTACCACGCCAAGGCGCAGAAGACCCAGCACGTGGTGCAGACCGCCAGCGGCCTGCTGACCTACTACCAGGGCCTGGAAGCGGCCGGAACCCTGACCCGCGACGCCGCGCAGAAGCAGGCGCTCACCGCCATCCGCGGCCTGCGCTACGACCAGAACGACTACTTCTGGATCAACGACCTCACCCCCGTGATGGTCATGCACCCCACCAATCCCAAGCTCGAAGGCCAGAACCTCTCGGCGATCCGCGACCCGGACGGCTTTGCGGTGTTCAACGAGATGGTCGCCATCGCCAAGTCCAAGGGCGCCGGCATGGTCGACTACCGCTGGCCGAAGCCCGGCGCCAGCGAGCCCGTAGCCAAGACCTCCTACGTCAAGCTGTTCGAGCCGTGGGGCTGGGTGATCGGCTCCGGCGTGTACATCGACGACGTGCAGGCCGAATTCCAGGGCCAGGTGCTGAAGGCTTCGGCGGTCGGCCTGGTGATCGCATTGATCATGGCCGTGCTGGTGATTCTGATCGCCCGCAGCATCGTGCGGCCGTTGCAGGAAAGCGTCAGCGCCATGGCCAACATCGCCAGCGGCGAAAGCGACCTGACTCGCAGCCTCGACACCCACGGCCAGGACGAAGTGACCCAATTGGCCCATCACTTCAATGCCTTCACCGCCAAGCTGCGCCGGGTGATCGGTGACTTGCAGGCCTCCGCCAGCGCCTTGGGGCAATCGTCCAGCGAACTGGGCAACGATGCCGCCCAGGCCCAGGAGCGCAGCCAGCAGCAGTCGCAGCAGATGGAACTGGTGGCCACGGCCGTCAACGAAGTCACCTATGGCGTGCAGGACGTGGCCAAGAACGCCGAGCACGCCGCCAGCGAAGTGCGCGACGCCGAGGCTCAGGCCCAGCAGGGCCAGATCAACATCGACGGCAGCCTGCAGCAGATCGACAGGCTGTCCGGCACCATCGACCAGGCCGTCGAGGTGATCCGCACCCTGGCCGCCGAAAGCACGCAGATCGGCAGCGTGCTGGAAGTGATCCGCTCGATCGCCGAGCAGACCAACCTGCTGGCGCTCAACGCCGCCATCGAAGCGGCCCGGGCCGGCGAACAGGGCCGCGGGTTTGCCGTGGTGGCCGATGAGGTGCGCCTGCTGGCGCAACGCACGCAGAAGTCCACGGCGGAGATCCAGGCCATGATCGAACGCCTGCAGAACCATTCCGAGGCGGCGGTCAAAGTCATCGGCGAGAGCAGCACGGCCTCGCAGTTGACCATCGAACAGGCCGGACTTGCTGGTGCGAGCCTGAACGCCATCGGCCAGGCGCTGCGCAACCTCAACGGCCTGAACGCCTCGATCGCCAGCGCCACGCTGCAACAGGCCCACGTGGTCGAGGACATCAACCAGAACGTCACCCAGGCGGCCGGGCTGTCCCACAGCACGGCGCTGGCGGCGGAGCAGTCCAGCGCCGCCAGCGTGCGCCTGGGCCAGCTGAGCGAACAGCTGAACGGGCTGCTACGCCAGTTCCGGGTCTGACCATCGGCCAAGGCACTGCCCGGCGGTGCCTTGGCTGACGCCATCGCCAGCAGGCTGGCTCCCACAGGATTTGCGGCGGCCTGCCGTTTGCGCGAAGAACGCCGAACCCTGTAGGACCTTGCCCTGCAAGCGATGGCGGTGTGTCAGGCAATAAAGATGCCGGCTGGCCCGGCCTCATCGCTGGCAAGCCAGCTCCCACAGGATTTGCGCAGGCCTGCCGTTTGCGCGAAGAACGCCGCCATCGCCAACAAACCGGTGCCCACAAGCAGGCTCGCGCCCGGGACTTTTTTGGGTACAATCCGGCCCCTCTTCCGCTCCCTTCAAGGATTGTGCATGTCCGGGCTTGAACTGTTTGCCGCCGCCCTCGGTGTGATCGCCGTCTGGCTGACGGTCAAACAGAATCCGTGGTGCTGGCCGATCGGGCTGGTCATGGTGCTGCTGTACAGCTGGATCTTCTTCGAGGTGAAGCTGTATTCGGACATGTTGCTGCAAGTGGTCTACGCCGCCCTGCAGCTCTACGGCTGGTGGCAGTGGACGCGCGCCGGGACGATGCACGACGGGCGCCAGGTCAGTCGGCTTGCCCCGTCCTCGATCGTGCAGGGCCTGGGCCTCGGCGCCGTCGGCAGCCTGGTGCTGGGTGCTGCGATGGCCCATTGGACCGACGCCGCGCAACCCTGGCTCGATGCCGCGCTGACCGGCTTCAGCCTGGTGGCGCAGTTCTGGATGGCCCACAAGCGCCTGCAATGCTGGGCGTTGTGGATCGTGCTGGATGTGGTCTTCGTCGCCCTCTTCCTCTACAAGGCGCTGTACCTCACCGCCGCGCTGTACGCCCTGTTCACCCTGATCGCGGTGCTGGGCTGGCGTGAATGGCGGGCCGACCCGGCGTTGCGCCACGCATGAAGACCGTCGTCCTCACAGGTCCCGAATCCACCGGCAAAAGCTGGCTGGCGGCCAGCCTCCAGGCACGCTTCGGCGGCGTGCGGGTGGACGAGTACGTGCGCACCTTCATCGAGGAAAAGGCCCGGGACACGTGCCTGGCCGACATCCCCGAGATCGCCCGCGGCCAATTGCACCGCGAAGACCAGGCGCGGGCACAGCGGCCGCCGCTGCTGATCCTCGACACCCACCTGCTGAGCAACATGCTCTGGAGCCAGACCCTGTTCGGCGACTGCCCGGCGTGGCTGGAGGAGCAATTGCTGGCCCGCCGCTACGACCTGCACCTGCTGCTGTCCCCGGAACAGATCGAATGGACCGACGACGGCCAGCGCTGCCAGCCGCAACTGATCGAACGGCAGGCGTTCTTCAACGCCACGCAAGCCTGGCTGGAACGCCACGGTCAGCCGCTGCGGATCATCCGCGGCGACTGGGACGAACGGCGCCGCGAGGCCTTCGCGGCGGTCGAGGCCCTGCTGGCCGGCTGACCCGTTCGCCGGGGCCTCTGCCCCGCCCTTTTCCCCTGCTTTGGGGCAAAAGTGTCCATTCCTGAAACACGTCCCCCGCTGCAAAGTGCCCGTCTTGGCGCGCTTCATCGCTTTGTCATGCCTTGTGTTACAGCGGTGAAACAGCACCGCGCAAACCCTTGTTCCAGAGCTTTGCATCGGCTTTGGCCCACTTGCGGGCCCGGTGCCTGTTTCAGCGCTGAAACAGCTTTTGTATCAGCCTTGCGCAACGCGGAACCAACCCATTGAAATCCATGGAGTTTTAAAAACCGGCACAGCTTTCGCTCTCTCCCTCACAACGCTGACCTGGGCTCGGCCCACTGAAGAAGGAACAGCCACCGTGGGGAAAATCAAAAAAGGCCTGACCTGCCTCCTGGTGATCGGATCCGCCGCCAGTGCACTCATCAGTTTCAACGTTCAGGCCGGCGGCAACGGCGTGATCGTCCTCAACCGCGATGTCCAGCCTACACCCATCGGCCGCAGCGCCGGCAAAGATCCGTACCCGACCACCGTCAACGCCAACCCTTCGGCGCGGATCAACCAGACCATCGACAACACCGAACTCAACGACGGCGACTTCGCCAGCGTCGCCAGCGGCTCGTCGATCCGCGGCAACATGGCGACCCCCAACGGCAGCCTGCCGGGCCTCAACACCCTGACCAACCCCAACGGCATGCCCGGCATGAGCGCCGGCCACGGCGGCGGCGCCGGCGGCACGATCTCCAACACGGTCAACCGTGCCATGAGCACCGGCCTGGCGCCGCTGACCCGCATGGCCGGAGGCCAATGACATGAATCGTTCCCTGCTCCTGCTCGCCCTGATCGGCTGCGCCAGCGCCATGGCCGATCCCAGCTCTGTGAACAACGCGAACATTCAAGATTCAGGCATGCAGTACCGCGGCAACTTCAACGTCAACCAGGCCGCCGGCGACCAGATGCAGCAGACCAACGCCAAAGCGGTCGCCATCGGCACCAACGCCCATGCGACCACCAGCGTGATCCAGAAGATCGACACGCCGGCCGACCGCTCGACGAACGCCAGCGCCACCATCGGCGGCGCCTCCTTCAGCAACGGCAGCGGGATCCTGGGCGTGAACCAGGGCGCCGGCGCCAACAACCAGATGGCCAACGTGACGCGCGTCAGCATCAGTGCTGCCCCGCAGAGCGTTGACGACAGCGCCCTGTCGCAACAGAACGTGGCGCTTTTACCGAACTCAGGAGCAACTGGCACCTCACCCGGCAGTCGCCAGGTCACGACGAGTGATCAGGCCTTCACCGGCAGCCGAGGAGTGATCCAGGTGAACCAGAGTGCCGGGGTGGGGAACCGTATGGCTAACACCCTGAGCATCCGGGTCGCTGACTGACCCAAACAGGCAGTGCAATTAGAAAGTACCAACACTTAACCAACTAATAAGCACGACGGAGAAACACCATGAAACCTACAATGGCCCTCAAACCACTGGTTTTCGCACTTGCAGCAGTGATGGCAATCGCAGCACAGGCAGGCGGCCGTGATGACAATCACGGTCATGGTAACGGCCACGGCAACGGTCATGGCCACGATCCAAAAGGCCCGACCCTTGAGCAAATCCTTCAGATCACCGCCGGCGCCGGCGCCGCTGTGCTGGACGAACAGAACAGCGACGGCAACGTGGTGAAAAACCAAGGCACCAAAAACGATGCCAAGGCTGACAACTCGCTGAACAACTCCAACGGCAACATGGGCGCCAACGTGGCCGCCGGCGACGGCAACCAACAAGACAACGCCGCTGCCCTGGCCACCGCCGACGAAAGCTTCATCTTCGGTACCGCTGTTGCTGCCTCGAGCGCCACTCAAGTCAACAACAACAACTATGTGAAAAACTCGTCGACCACCAACAGCGCTACTCTGAACAACGCTGGCAACAACGGCTCCGGGAACATCGGCGTCAACGTGACTTCCGGCAACTTCAACCAACAGAAAAACAACCTGGCGATCGCTGTTTCGGGTGGCCGTGTAGCCAACGCCGCCGCTGCCGCCAACCAGTCCTCCACTGGCCTGGTCGTCGACAACAAAGGCGTGCAGACCTACAAAAAAGACACCCTTACCGGAACCTTCTCTGCCGCTGGCGTCTTCGCCGCCAAAGGCACCGCAACCATCGAAGGCGACGATCACCATGGCGGCCACGGCGGCTATGGCAACGACAACCGTGGCGGCGGTCGTGACGACGATCAAAAAGCCAAATTCGAAGCCGTTGGTGTCTTCGGTCTGGCTGGCGTCACCACCCAACAAGTGCTGACCAAAGACGGCTGGAAAAACCCTGTGACCAACACCGCCAACATGACCGGTTCGATGAACAACTTCTCCGGCAACGGTGGAGCCAACGTATCGGCAGGTGTGGGCAACCAACAAAGCAACTCGCTGTCCATCGCCGCAGGCTGCAAAGCCTGCATGTAACCGCGATCAAAACGAAAGCCCCGGAAACGGGGCTTTTCGTCGGTCCCACAAGGCGTACCCGACCATGCGTACAACTGCCCTCATCGCCCTGCTTTGCCTGTCCGGCCTGACCCAGGCCGCTCAGATACCGGTGGCCGCCCTGCCCGGTGGCGTACTGGTCTATAAGGACGTGCAAAGCCTGCGTGAGCGCAAGTTTGCCGACATCGTCGAACAGAAAACCGACTTCAGCTGCGGCGCCGCCGCACTGGCGACGGTGTTGCGCCAGGCCTATTGGCTCGACGTCGATGAGGAGCACATCATCAAAGGCATGCTGGTCAACGCAGACCAGGACCTTGTCCGTACTCAAGGTTTCTCCATGCTGGACATGAAGCGCTACGTGGAAAGCATCGGCATGCGCGCCAGGGGCTACCGGATACCGGCCGACAAACTCGAGTCGGTGAGCATTCCGGTCGTGGTACTGATGGAGATTCGCGGCTACAAGCATTTTGTGGTGCTGCAGCGGGCGGACAAGGATTGGGTCTACATCGGAGACCCGGTTTTAGGACACAAACGCTACGCCCACAATGACTTTGTCAAAGGTTGGAACGGCATCGTCTTTGCCATCGTCGGCCCCGGATACGACAAGACCAATGCATTGCGCAGTCCTCCGGAACCGCTGACGGCCAAGAACAAGCTGGATACTTTCAACCCCGTCAAAGATGCTGAACTGATGGACTTCGGGTTCATACAGAGCGACTTCTTCTAATCGCCGATTACAAGAATGGGGCTGGATGTCCCGGGAGCAGCGGATGAAAACCTCATATTGGCTGGCCGCCGCCTGCCTGGCAGCGAGCGCATCAAGCTTTGCCAATGCAGGATTCAAACCCATTGAAATCAAGGACCAAGAGCTCGCCGAGCTTCGCGGTCGCTACGTCATGCCGGGCCGGATCATCAGCTTCGGTGTGGTCATGAGCAGCACCTGGCGCAACGCCAGCGGCGACATGATCGGGGCGTCGGCCTCGATGCAACTCCAAGCGGCAACGGTAAAACCCGAATTCTATGTCTCGACCATCAAGGAAACCGGTAACGGCAGCCCCCTGCAGACGGGGACCGGCAACGTCATTGGTGGCGCAGGACTGAACAGCAGCCAGGGCGTGACGCAAAGCGTGCGCGCCGCCGGCGACAGCAACACCGCCTACAACAACGTGGCGATCAACGTCAAAGAGGCCAACCAGGCACCGGCACTGGTGCCTGCCCAGGGGCAAGCCCTGATGGCCGGACAGACCATTTCCGGCAGCAACGCCGCCGGCAGCGTGGCGGTCTCCGCCACCGGCGGAGGCGTGCAGATGGCCATTCAGGCCGCCGGCAACCAAGGGACGGCCCTGCAACAGGTCGCCCAGGGCGGGCTTTTGCAGAACAGCCGCCTGCTCGGCAACGCCAACGTCGTCAATAACCTGACGCAACTCAACGTGGTCCTCAGCAACAACGGCATGAGCGCCGGCGCGCTGGACTGCAATCTCACTCAACTCAGGGCACTACGCAACATCGGATATTGAACTACGCTGAGTCTCGACCATTGGGCTTGAAGGGACGGCTTATTCATGTATCGATCAGTTTCACTGCGTGCGGCTGTATGTTTGAGTACTCTACTTCCCGCCGCAGCATTGCATGCGGCGCCGGACGCGGACGTAGAGGCCCTGAAACAGGAACTTCTGGAGCTTAAGCAACGATACGAAGTGCAACAAAAGGCCCTGGCGGTGCTCGAGCAGCGGGTCCGCCAGGTCGAGGACCAACCCGCTTCACCACCGCCCAAGCGCCTGGCCAAGTCGCCGGCCGACATGAAAGGCAACAAGCAGGTCGCCGGTACCGGGGCCGCAGCCGCGTCGGGGGGCGCAGCGGGGGGAAGCGGCGCATCCTATGGCCAATCGCTGGCCGACGACTCGCAACCGGCGCAGAGCGTGTCCAACCTGTACGACGAGGCCAGCGGCTTCTTCGGCGGCGGCAAGTTCAGCTTCGAGACCGGCATCACCTATTCGCGCTACGACACGCGCCAGCTGATCCTCAACGGTTTCCTCGCGCTGGACTCGATCTTCCTGGGCAACATCAACCTGGACCGGATCAAGGCCGACACCTGGACCCTTGACCTCACCGGCCGCTACAACTTCGACAACCGCTGGCAGTTCGACCTGAACGTGCCGGTCGTGTACCGCGACTCGACCTACCAGTCCGGCGGCGGCAACAACGGCGCCGCCAACGTCACCACCGAACAGGACGTGAGCCGCGACCCGACCATCGGCGACGTCAACTTCGGCATCGCCTACAAGTTCATGGACGAGTCGGTCAACACGCCGGATGCGGTGGTCACGTTGCGGGTCAAGGCCCCTACCGGCAAGGATCCGTTCGGCATCAAGCTGCGCCAGACCGACGCCAACAGCAACCTGTTCGTGCCGGACACCCTGCCCACCGGCAACGGCGTCTGGTCGATCACGCCCGGCATCTCGCTGGTCAAGACCTTCGACCCGGCCGTGCTGTTCGGCAGCCTGTCCTATACCCACAACCTGGAGGAGTCCTTCGACGACATCAGCTCCACGGTCAACCAGAAGACGCCGGGCAAGGTGCGCATCGGCGACAGCTTCCAGATCGGCGCCGGCATCGCGTTCGCGCTGAACGAGAAGATGAGTATGTCGTTCTCCGTCTCGGACCTTGTGCAACGCAAGAGCAAGCTCAAGCAGGACGGCGGGGATTGGGAATCGGTGGTGTCCAGCGACGCCAACGCCGGTTACTTCAACGTCGGCATGACCATCGCGGCCACCGACAACCTGACCATCGTGCCCAACCTGTCCATCGGCATGACCGACGATGCCCCGGACTTCTCCTTCAGCCTGAAATTCCCGTACTACTTCTGACGGGCGCCCATGCAAAAGGCCCGCTGCGATCCCTGTCGCAGCGGGCCTTTTCAGTTTCCCCTCCCCGGGGAAACACCGCGCCCTAGCGGATCTGGTGCTTGTGCAGCAAACGGTAGAAGGTCGGCCTCGAGACGCCCAGCACCTTGGCGGCCACGCTGAGGTTGTCGCTGTGGCGGTTCAGCACGTCGCACAGCGCCTGGCGTTCGGCCCGGGTCTTGTAGTCTTCGAGGGTGCCCATGGGGGTCGTGACCGACTGCTGGCTGATCAGCCCCAGGTCGCGGGCCTCGATCTGCCGCCCTTCGGCCAGCACCAGGCCGCGGCGCACGCGGTTGGCCAGCTCGCGGACATTGCCGGGCCAGTCGTGCTTGCCCATGGCGATCAGGGCGTCTTCGCTGAAGCTGCGCGGGCGCCGGCCGGTCTCGTGGCTGTAGAAATGGGAAAAGTGGTTGGCCAGCATCGACAGGTCGCCGTGGCGCTCGCGCAGCGGCGCGGTCACCACCTGCAATACGTTCAGCCGGTAGTACAGGTCTTCGCGAAAACGTTTCTTCTCGATGGCCGCCTCAAGGTCGACGTGGGTGGCCGCCAGAACGCGCACATCCACCGGAATCGGCTGGCTGCCGCCGACCCGTTCGATGTGTTTTTCCTGGAGAAACCGCAGCAGGTTGGCCTGGAGCTCCAGCGGCAGGTCGCCGATCTCGTCCAAAAACAGCGTGCCGCCGTTGGCCGCCTCGATGCGCCCGACCTTGCGCTGATGGGCGCCGGTGAACGCGCCTTTCTCGTGGCCGAACAGTTCGGACTGGATCAGATGCTCGGGAATCGCCCCGCAGTTGATGGCCACGAACGGCTTGCTGTGACGTTGGGACTGGCGGTGCAGCGTGCGGGCGACCAATTCCTTGCCGGTGCCGCTTTCGCCGCGGATCAGCACCGGCGACTCGGTGGGCGCCAGTTTGCTCAGCAGCTTGCGAAGTTCACGGATCGGCTTGCTGTCGCCGAGCAGTTCGTGCTCCGGCTGATCGACGTGGATCGTGCCCTGGCCGCGCAGGCGCGCCATGCCGAACGCCCGGCCCAGGGTCACCTGCACCCGCGAGACGTCGAACGGCAAGGTATGGAAATCGAAGAACCATTCGCAGACGAAGTCCCCGACATTCTGCAGACGCAGCACTTCCTGGTTGAGGACGGCGATCCACTCGGTGCCGCTGCGGCTGATCAGCTCCTTGACCGCCTCCGGGCGCTCCAAATGAAAAGGCTGCAAACGCAACAGGCCGACATCGCAGGTGCGGTCGGCGGCGTTTTCCAGCGAACAGCTGTCGACATCCCAGCCCACGGCACGCAAACCGGGCAGCAGGCGGTGACAATCGTCACAGGGGTCGACCACCAATAGTCGTCGTAGGGCAGGCGCTTCGCTCATGACTGTTCCTTGGCGCCAAATTATGGGAAATGATCGCAAAAACAGTCATTTGGCAGACCTGGCTGTAACATTAGCAAGAATTTGACGGCACCTTGTATCAATTGCTTATAGGCGTACAAGTGAAGCAGTTATAAGTAACCGGTTTATTAGTTAGCTATCGACATGATTCTTTCACCAGGCTTTCAAAAGCGCCCGGACAATTGCCGGATCGGAAGAAAGTTGAAATTTCTTCGAATCCTGTGTGACCCGTCCCCCGGTTGCGTGCATCAGTACAAGTAACCAGCCGAACGGTAAGCCCAACCGACGGCACATCACTTGATTGGGCACTACAGAGAGAAGACCCCATGACCGCCCCGCTCCGTATCAACGAAGCTCTTTTGATTGCCAACCGCGCGTTCGAACCCTTCCAATGCGTGGCCTGGGCCCCACAAGACGGCAACGGCGAACTGAACCTGACCGTCATCGACCGCACCAACTCCCAGATCGGCCGCACGAAGATCCCGAGCAGCGCCTACTCCGACCCGGCGCAACTCGAACACCTGCTGCAACGGGCCCGCGCCGAACTGAGCGAAGAAGGCTACACGCTGCAATCCTGGTCGATGCCACACTGATCCGGGGCGATGCGGATGACGTTCCTGTCATCCGCCCCTCTTGCGCTTAGTTGCCGCATCCCTTCTTTTATTAGCGCACTCGCGTACAACTTTCTTCACAAGTTGAAGGCCCGAATACTTGGCAGGCTTGCGACTGGTTCAGAAAGTCATTGTTCTGGCACAGTGCGACCCTCCACCTGTTACTTCTGTCAGTTGTACTTGCACTCTTTCAAGGATTGAATGGGTCGCTCATGCAGTTGCCCGACCGACTTCCCGGTGTCGGCCGACTCGCAAGGAGACGCGTGCATGCCCACCCAGACCGCTTATGCGTTACCCGCACCTGCCGACAACGCCGGTCAACTGGACACCTCTTTTGCCGCCAACGGCGTCGCCCGGGTCTACTTCGCCGGCAGCCGCTCCAGCCTCACCCAGGGTGTGGCGCTCGATGCCCAAGGCCGGATTCTGGTGGCCGCCAAGGTCGGCACGGACCAAGGCAGCCGTTTCGGCCTTGCCCGTCTGCTGCCGGACGGTTCGGCAGACCTGAGCTTCGGCCTGCACGGGAGCGTGATCGGTGCCTACGCCGACGGCTACGAGGCCACCGCCGGCAAGGTGCTGGTACTGCCTGACGGACGGATCCTGCTGGCCGGCCTGCATTATGAAAACACCCACCGCACCCTGCCCGCCCTCGCCCTCTTTGACTGCCACGGCCGCCCCGACGGTGCGTTCGGCGAGGACGGCCGGCAAGTCGTGCGCTTGCCGGGCGACCTGTCCATGGGCTCGCGCGACTCTTGGCTGCCGCCCGGCGTCCCCGGTGCCGAGGCATGCGACGTCGCCTTGCAGCCCGACGGCCGGATCCTGCTGATCGCCAATCACCATTTCGAACTCGCCGACCATGCCGGCATCCTGATCCGCCTCACACCCGGCGGCCAACCGGACAGCACCTTCAATGGCCGCGGCTTCGTGATGGTTCGCCACCTGCTGCTGAACACTTGGCTCAGCAGCCTGCTGCTGCAGCAGGACGGGCGCATCGTGGTCGCCGGCTCCATCGATTTCCCTCAAGAGGGGCTGCTGGCGCGTTACCTGCCGGACGGCCGACTGGACGAGCGCTTCGCCGTGGACGGGTTCATGGCGTTCAAGGCCGGGGGCCAGAGCGCGCTGGTGAGCCAGGTCCTCGAATCCGCCGAGCGCCTGCATTGCCTGGGCAGCAGCCGCGATCCGATCCGCTGCCTGTCACTGACGCTTCACGTCAACGGCCGCCCGGATGTGCATTGCAACGGCGCGCGACCGCACCTGCTGGAAATCGGCCACAGCGGTTGCCAGTGGACCGCCGCCGTCCGGATGGCGGATGGTCGGATCATCGCGGCCGGCGCCACTATCGGCGGCGTCGAAGCGGATTTCATCGTCGCCCGCTACCTGGCGGATGGCCGGCCGGACCGGTGCTTCGGCGACGGCAACGGCTGGCTGCGCACGCGGCTGGGGCACAGTCTGGACACCGCCACATCCATGGCCCTAGAGCGCGACGGCGGGATTCTGGTCGGCGGCTACTCGCTTGACGGCAATTACCGTGCTGTCGTGGCGCGTTATCTGAATCAATAAGAGAAAACTCCTACGCTTGATCTTGATCGAAGCTTGCGGCACCGTGCGCGCTTCTTAAGACAAGGAGCAACCGATGTCCGGCTCGATGGCCCAAGCGTTCGCGCACAATTTTCTCGGGCACTCTCCCCGTTGGTACAAGGCGTGCATCGTCGGGTTCCTGATACTCAACGCGCTGGTGTTGTGGACGGCAGGCCCGGTGGCTGCCGGCTGGCTGCTGGTGGTCGAATTCATTTTCACCCTGGCGATGGCGCTCAAGTGCTACCCCCTGATGCCGGGCGGCCTGCTGCTGATCGAAGCGCTGCTGCTGAACATGACCACGCCGCAAGCCATCTACGATGAGCTGGTGCACAACTTCCCCGTGATCCTGCTGCTGATGTTCATGGTCGCCGGCATCTACTTCATGAAGGATCTGCTGCTGTTCCTGTTCTCGCGCCTGCTGCTGGGCGTGCGCTCCAAGGCACTGCTGGCGTTGATGTTCTGCTTTCTGTCGGCGTTCCTGTCGGCGTTTCTCGACGCGCTGACCGTCACCGCCGTGATCATCAGCGCCGCTGTGGGCTTCTACTCGGTGTACCACCGCGTGGCCTCCGGCAACGATCCTCGCCAGGACAGCGAGTTCAACGATGACCAGCATCTGCCCGTGCTGCACCACGGGGATCTGGAGCAGTTCCGCGCCTTCCTGCGCAGTCTGCTGATGCACGGCGCGGTCGGCACGGCCCTGGGCGGCGTGTGCACGCTGGTGGGCGAGCCGCAGAACCTGCTGATCGGCCATGAGATGGGTTGGCACTTCGCCGAGTTCTTCAGCAAGGTCGCGCCGGTGTCTCTGCCGGTGCTGGTGGCCGGCCTTACGACCTGCGTACTGCTGGAGAAGCTGCGCTGGTTCGGTTACGGCACGCTGCTGCCGGACAACGTTCGCGCCGTGCTGGCCAACTATGCCGCCGAAGACAACGCCGAACGCACCCCGCGCCAACGCGCCGCCCTGCTGGTGCAAGGCGCCGCCGCTCTGATCCTGATTGCCGGGCTGGCCCTGCACATCGCCGAGGTCGGCCTGATCGGGCTGATGGTGATCGTGCTGATCACCGCCTTCACCGGCATCACCGATGAACACCGGCTGGGCAGCGCCTTCAAGGACGCCATGCCCTTCACCGCCCTGTTGGTGGTGTTCTTTGCGGTGGTCGCGGTGATTCACGACCAGCAACTGTTCGCGCCGTTGATCCGCTGGGTGCTGGCGCTGCCGGCCGAGCAGCAGCCGGGCATGCTGTTCATCGCCAACGGTCTGCTGTCGGCGATCAGCGACAACGTGTTCGTGGCCACGATCTACATCACCGAAGTGAAGCAGGCGTTCCTGTCCGGCCACATGAGCCGCGAGCATTTCGAGACGCTGGCGATCGCGATCAACACCGGCACCAACCTGCCGAGCGTGGCGACTCCCAATGGTCAGGCGGCGTTCCTGTTCCTCCTGACCTCGGCCATCGCGCCGCTGGTGCGCCTGTCGTATGGGCGCATGGTGTGGATGGCGTTGCCGTACACCGTGGTGATGGGCGTTTTGGGCTGGTATGCGGTGAGCTATTGGCTGTAGCCGACATTTTCAGGGCCTGACACGCCGCCATCGCCAGCAGGCTGGCTCCCACAGAGTTTGCGGTGGCCCACAGTCAGCATTCCCCCAGCAAACCTGGGGGAGCCAGCCTGCCGGCGATGGCGTCAGCATGAGCCCCCTACCGGGGCAGGATGTACCGCTCGATAGCCTGCGCCACGCCGTCTTCGCTGTTCGAGCCGGTCACCGCATCGGCCTGGCGCCGGATCTCCTCCGGTGCCTGCCCCATCGCAATCGACAGCCCGGCGCAGTGGAACATCGCCGGGTCGTTGCCGCCGTCGCCGATGGCGGCGGTCTGGGCCAAGGGGATGCCCAGGTATTCGGCCAGCGTCACCAACGCGGTGCCTTTGTTGGCCTCCAGCGCCGTCACGTCCAGATAGACCGGCTGCGAGCGCGACACCTGGGCCATGCCGTCGACCTGCGGCAACAGGCGCGCCTCCAGCTCGATCAACAACTCGGTGTTGTCGCTGGCGGCCACGATCTTGGAGATGCGTTCCAGGTAGGGTTCGAAGCTGTCCACCACCACCGGCGGGTAACCGAGCCCGTGCTGCTCGCGCGGCACCATCGGCCCGTGCGGATCCTTGAGCAGCCAGTCGTCGCCGCTGAACACCCAGATTTCGATGTCCGGCCGGTCGGCGAACAGCGCCAGCGCCGTCAGCGCGGCGGTGGCCGGCAAGTGGTGGGCCGCCAGCAGGCTGCCGTCCGGGTTGACGATCGTGCCGCCGTTGAAGCCCGCCGTCGGCAAATCGACGCCCAACGCCTCGATCTGCTGTCGCATGGCCCTGGGTGGACGTCCGGTGGCGAGGCTGAACAGCACGCCGGCCTCGCGCAAGGCGCGCACGGCTTCGACCGTGCGCGGGCTCAGGCTGTGGTCGGCCCGCAGCAGCGTGCCGTCCATGTCGCTGAGCAGAAAACGGATGGGTTGCGGCGCAGTGTCACTCATCCCAGGCCATGCCAGACGCGGCCGTCGCGGGTCAGCAGTCCGTTGGCCGCTTCCGGGCCGTCTTCGCCGGCCGCATAGGCCTGCACGCTCGCATCCTGCTGCCAGGCGTCGAGGAACGGCTGCACCGCCCGCCAGCCGTTCTCGATGTTGTCGGCGCGCTGGAACAGCGTCTGGTCGCCGGTGAGGCAGTCGTAGATCAGCGTCTCGTAACCGGTGGACGGCTGCATCTCGAAGAAGTCCTTGTAGGCGAAACCCAGTTCGATGTTAGCCATGTTCAGCGCAGGCCCCGGCCGCTTGGCCAGCAGGTCGAACCACATGCCTTCGTTGGGCTGGATCTGGATGCGCAGGTAGGTCGGCTGCAGCTCGTCCACTTCGGTGTCGCGGAACTGCGCATAAGGCGCCGGCTTGAAGCAGATGACGATCTCGGTGTCGCGCACGCTCATGCGCTTGCCGGTGCGCAAGTAGAACGGCACGCCGACCCAGCGCCAGTTGTCGATCATCACCTTCAGCGCCACGTAGGTTTCCGTGGTGCTGTCCGGCGAAACGTTGGCCTCTTCGCGGTAACCGGCCAACGGCTTGCCGTCCAGGGCTCCGGCGCCGTACTGGCCACGCACCGAGTTGGCCCGCGCCTCTTCCGTGGTCCAGGGGCGGATGGCGCCGACCACCTTGGCCTTCTCGCCGCGCACCGCGTCGGCGCCGAACGCGGCCGGCGGCTCCATGGCGACCATCGCCAGCAGCTGGAACAGGTGATTGGGCACCATGTCCCGCAGGGCGCCGGTGTTTTCGTAGAAGCTGCCGCGGGTCTCCACGCCGACGGTCTCGGCGGCGGTGATCTGCACGTGGTCGATGTAGTGGTTGTTCCAGAAGGCTTCGAACAGGCTGTTGGAGAACCGGCTGACCAGGATGTTCTGCACGGTTTCCTTGCCCAGGTAATGGTCGATCCGGTAGATCTGCTTCTCTGTCATCACCTTGAGCAGGCAGGCGTTCAAGGCTTCGGCGGTCTTGAGGTCCGAGCCGAACGGCTTTTCGATCACCACCCGCCTGAACGCTTCCGGAGCTTCCTCCAGCAGGCCGGCGCTGCCGAGCCTGCGCACCACCTCGCTGAAGAAACGCGGCGCGGTGGCCAGGTAGAACACCGCGTTGCCGGTGCCGCTGTCGGCGATCTTCGCCGCCAGGGCCGAATAGGTGCCGTCGTCCAGGAAGTCGCCCTGGACGTAGCTGATGTTTTTCGCAAGCTGGGCCCACAAGGCCGGGTCAAGGGACTGGTTGCCCTTGCCGACCTTGCTGGCCACTTCGTCGCGGATGAAGTCTTCGAGTTTCTTCGCGAAGCCTTCATCGCTGATGGCGTTGTGGTCAACGCCGATGATCCGCAGTCCGTCACCGAGCAACCCGTCGCGCTTGAGGTTGTACAGCGCCGGCATCAGCAGGCGCTTGACCAGGTCGCCGTGGGCGCCGAACAGAAACAGCGTGGTCGGCGGCGCGGGCTCGGCCTTGGACTTCCTGCGGATCACATGGGTCATTTCTTCGCGGTCTCCACATGGCCGCCGAAGCCGAAGCGCTGGGCCGAAAGGATCTTGTCGCCGAAGGTGCCCTGGCCACGGGAGCGGTAGCGCGAGAACAGCGAGTTGGACAGCACCGGCACCGGCACCGCTTGTTCCATGGCCGCCTCGATGGTCCATTGGCCTTCGCCGCTGTCCGCGACAGAGCCGGAGAAGCCGTCGAGTTTCGGGTCGGCCGCCAGCGCGTCGGCGGTCAGGTCCAGCAGCCAGGACGACACCACGCTGCCGCGGCGCCACACCTCGGCGATGTCGGCGACGTTCAGGTCGAAGCGCTGATCTTCCGGCAGGCGCTCGCTGGACTTGGTCTTGAGGATGTCGAAGCCTTCGGCGAAGGCCTGCATCATGCCGTACTCGATGCCGTTGTGGATCATCTTGACGAAGTGCCCTGCGCCGGCGGGACCTGCGTGGATGTAGCCGTGCTCGGCACGCGGGTCGTCGGACTTGCGGTCCTTGGTGCGCGGGATGTCGCCCATGCCCGGCGCCAGCGTCTTGAACAGCGGGTCGAGACGGCTGACGGTCGCGGCGTCGCCGCCGATCATCATGCAGTAGCCGCGCTCCAGGCCCCAGACGCCGCCGGAGGTGCCCACGTCGATGTAGTGCAGGCCTTTCTCGGCCAGGGTCTTGGCCCGGCGGATGTCGTCCTTATAGTTGGTGTTGCCGCCGTCGATGATGGTGTCGCCGGCCTCAAGCAGGGTGCTCAGGGTTTCGATGGTCTCTTCGGTCGGCGCGCCGGCCGGCAGCATGACCCACACGGCGCGAGGCTTGGCGAGGCCGGCGACCAGCGCCGGCAGGTCGGCGACGCCCGTGGCGCCCTCGGCGGCCAGGGTGTCCACAAAAGCGGTATTGCGGTCGTAAACAACGGTGGTGTGACCGTCGAGCATCAGGCGCCGCGCAATGTTGCCGCCCATGCGGCCCAGTCCAATAATCCCGAGTTGCATGTGCTGATGCTCCTTACTGCAGTAAAAGTGTGTCAATGGTTATAGCCCAACGCGACTGATGGAGGTTAGTCCGAAGCGTCGTGATGAAGTTTCCGGGCATTGTGCCCGATCCAGACAGATAACGTCGGGAAACGTGGCGAAGACACAACGACCGCAAAAAATAAAAAAGTTCCCATCACAGGCAAAAGAAATCAGAATCGGCGCCGATAGTGAGTCAGGATCCCGCAGCCGGGAGCCGATTCACGGTTGAGTCACACCGTTTGCGAGGTGAGCAATGGGCACAGTACATACCGCAACACCGCCACAAACCCTGTACGTCACGATCCGCCGCGATGAACTGCGCGAGCTGAAGGACGAACGCGATCAGCTCAAGCGGGAATTGGCGCAACTGCGCCTGCTGACGCAGGGCGCCCAGCCCGCCCCGCTGCCGACCCTGCAGCGCCGCCCCAACGCCTGACCCCTCTGCCCCGGGAGCGGCCCGCGCCGTTCCCGTCACGATGCCCGCCTCGCCTTTACGGGCAACTCACAAAGTTTTCACATCCGCTTGTTGATACTCCGCCGATTGAGCCGAGCGAGAGCGTTCGGCTTCCGTTCGTCGGCAAAAGGATGCACCGGCGGTGGTTGTGACGAGTGAGCGGAGCGCTGAATGGCATTGTTCAAACGCAGCAATACGACTGCGACAGGTTTTGACTGGACCGGACTGCTCTGGCTGTTCGTGTTCTTCTGGTACTTTTCGGGCATCACCCAACTGTTGATCCAGCTGACCGGCACCTCCGGGTTCACCGGGTTCCGCCAGGCGTTCGTGATGAGCGCCGTGTGGCTGGCGCCGATGCTGCTGTTCCCCAAACGCACCCGCCTGCTCGCCGCGCTGATCGGCGTGGTGCTGTGGGCCTGCTCGATGGCCAGCCTTGGCTACTTCTTCATCTACCAGCAGGAGTTCTCCCAGAGCGTCATCTTCATCATGTTCGAGTCGAACGTGTCCGAGGCCGGCGAGTACATCACCCAATACTTCGCCTGGTGGATGATTCCGGCGTTCCTCGCCCACACCGCGTTCGCCTGGTTCCTGTGGACACGCCTGCGCCCGGTCTACATGCCCCGTGGCCGCGCGTTCGTGGCGGCGATGGCGATCCTGCTGGCCGTGGTCGGCTATCCGCTGATCAAGCAGACCCAGCGCACCGGCAGCTTCGCCGGCGGTTTCGAGAAGTTCGAGACCCGCATCGAGCCGGCCGTGCCATGGCAGATGGCCGTGGCCTATCACCGCTACCTCGAAACCCTGGGCGAAATGCAGGGCATGCTGCACAGCGCCAGCAAGATCCCGCCGCTGCACAACCTCAAGGATGCGGGCGCCGACCAGCCGGCGACCCTGGTGCTGGTGATCGGCGAGTCCACCAACCGCCAGCGCATGAGCCTCTACGGCTACCCGCGCAAGACCACGCCTGAGCTGGACAAGCTCAAGGATCAACTGACGGTTTTCGACAACGTCATCACCCCGCGCCCTTACACCATCGAGGCGCTGCAGCAGGTGCTGACCTTTGCCGACGAAGAGAACCCGGACCTGTACCTGTCCACGCCGTCGCTGGTGAGCATGATGAAACAGGCCGGCTACAAGACGTTCTGGATCACCAACCAGCAGACCATGACCAAGCGCAACACCATGCTCACGACCTTCTCCGAACAGGCCGACGAGCAGGTGTACCTCAACAACAACCGCAACCAGAACGCCGCCCAGTACGACGGCGATGTGATCGAGCCGTTCAACAAGGCCCTGGCCGACGCGGCGCCGCGCAAGCTCATCGTCGTGCACCTGCTCGGTACCCACATGAGCTACCAGTACCGCTATCCGCCGAGCTTCGACAAGTTCCAGGACCGCGACGGTGTGCCGACCGGCCTGCGCGACGACCAGGTGCCGACCTACAACAGCTACGACAACGCGGTGCTGTACAACGACTTCGTGGTGTCGAGCCTGATCAAGGACTACGCCAAGTCCGATCCGAACGGCTTCCTGCTGTACCTCTCCGACCACGGCGAAGACGTCTTCGACTCGGTCGGCCACACCACCCTGGGCCGCAACGAGAACAAGCCGACCGCACCGATGTACACCATCCCGTTCATGGCCTGGGCCTCGCCGAAGTGGCGCCAGACCCATGATTGGAACTTCGTCGGCGACCTGAGCCGCCCTTACAGCAGTTCGCACCTGATCCACACCTGGGCGGATCTGGCCGGCCTGAGCTTCGACGAACTGGACCGCAGCAAGAGCCTGGTCAGCGACAGCTTCAAGCCACGCCCGCTGATGATCGGCAACCCGTACGAACGCGAGCAGCGTCCGTTGATCGACTTCAGCCTGATGAAGCCGAAGAAACCGGCGGCCACCGAGGTGGTGCAGCAGCAGTGAGACAAAGGGGCCATCTAAGGCCCCTTTTTCATGGGCATCGTTTGTGCGGCCGATGGCCCGATCCCTGTGATCCTGTGATCCTGTGATCCTGTGATCCTGTGGCGAAGGAGTTTGCTCCCTCGCCACAGAGGCACCTACAGCTCATAGAGGTTCTTACAGCTCACACAGAGGGAAGAAACGGGACGGATGTATTTAGCCGTCCCGTTTTCATTCGCCAACATCACAACATTTTCAACCTTCAGCAAAATCGTTTAAACACGTTTAGAAAGACATCCCTAACCCCACATCACCTTGCGCCATTGCCTACAGCTACGCCAGAATCCGCCGGCTTGTTCGCCTTGGGGGCGGGTTCTATCGTTTGGCGGTCACTGACGAATCAGTGATCGGATTTGACCGTCCGCCCAACATCAAGGCGCAGCAGCGTTCTGCACGTGTTCAGGCATTGTCTGAAATCATGTCGCGGTGGCTGTGCGTGGGACACCTTCGGGTGTGCCGGATTCCTTGATGTCCGGTCGGTCAACCCGCGTACAGCTGCCACCCTGTTTGTTTGACCGCGAACGGTGGCGGCTCCAACCATCAAGGAGCTTCACCATGTTCAAACCCACCCCCAACCCACAACAAAAACACACCACGTCCACCTACTAAAAAC
>NZ_NEHZ01000032.1:0-30536 GCF_002112565.1 Pseudomonas sp. R25(2017) | reverse complement strand
CAAACTGGCCCGGATCGTATTCGCCCTGCTCAAAGGACAAAGCGAATATGAACCGAAAGCAGGCTGAGGGCTTTGCCTCAACCATAGAATCTCCCACAGGGGATCCCGGCTGTCCGCAGGATCCCTGCACACCACAAAAACTTGTGGGAGCTGGCTTGCCAGCGATGAGGCCATCACAGCCGGCATCTCCGGTGCCTGACCCACCGCCATCGCTGGCAAGCCAGCTCCCACAGGTAGCCCGAGTGTTTGCAGGATCCAGGTACACCACAAAAACCTGTGGGAGCTGCGGTGCGACGACTCGACTTGCCAGCGATGAGGCCGGCACTGCTGGCATCTAAACCGCCAGCCCTGCCATCAGCTGAAAACGACGACCCCGCCCGGCAGTTCGGTGCATTTGACGCCATAGGCGTCGCGGATCAGCAAGGCGACGCCGGCCAGTTGGTCAAGGCTGAAGCGGGCCTGCACCCGGCGCTGGCCCAGTTCGCGGTTGAGCAGCACCAGCATGCCGGGGCGGTAGCGGTTGATCTCGTCGATCATCTGGCTCAGGGTCGCGCCGTTGAACACCAGCACCTGGTGCCGCCAGTTCATCACCGCGGCGGTGTCGACGCTCTGCACGCTGCCCACCTGCTGCGCGTCCCAGGTCAGTTGCTGGCCCGGCTCCAGGCGCACGCTGCGGCCTTGCAGGTCCACCTCCAGCGCACCGTCGAGACACGTCACGCACACCTGCCGGTCGAGGTTGCGCAGGTTGAACCGTGCCTGACTGGTCCGCAGCCAGCCGCTGTCGGCCTGCACCGCCAACGGCCGGCGCGCGGTCTGCACCTCGACTTCGCCGCTGAGCAGTTCGAAGCCTTGCACGCCGCCTTCCACGGCGCGCTGGTTGATGCGGGTCTGAGTGTTGAGCTCCAGGCTCAGGCCGTCGGCCGGTTCGAAGCGGCGCTGCTCGCCGACCTCGGTGATGTAGTCGGCCCCAAGGCCCGAGAAACCGCCGGGCACCGTGCCGCGCACCAGCAGGAACGCCGCCGACGCCGCAATGGCGCCGCCCAGGAACGCCCGTCGGCCGAAGCGCCGGGGAGCCCGCAGGCCCTCGGCCGCCGGTTGCAGCAGGTGCCACAGGGCCTTGCAGTCCTCGAAGGCGCGGGCGTGTTCGGGGCTTTGCGCGCACCACTGGCGCAGGGCCCGGGCATCGGCGACCGTGGCCCGGCCCGAGGTCAGCAGGATCAGCCAGTCGCGGGCTTCGCTCTGCAGACGTTCACAGGCCTTGGGCGCGGCAGGTGTCAGACGGTGGATGTTCAAACGCACAGTTACTCGACGGGTTGATCGGGACGCCCGGATCGGCGCTCTACTTTCAAGACGGTTTTCCGGCCCCGCGACCGAACCGCTGAAACACTTTTCTTTCCAGTTTCGCCGCGCAGTGCCCCAGCGCAGCCTTGATTTCCTTCTCGACCATGCGCGTGGAGATGCCGAAGCGCTGGGAAATCTCCAGGTGCGGCGCCTCTTCCAGACGGGCGGCGATGAAGATCCGCCGGCGCCGCGCCGGCAGCTCATACAGGGCGCTGAGCAGCGACTGGATCTCCTTCTGCCCGCCCACCACCCGCGCCGGGTCGAGGGCTTCGTCGCTGATCTGCAGCAGTTCCTCGACCTCGCTGCCAGTGAGCAGCCGGGCGTCGGCCTGGCGGCGGTCGGCGGCGATGTTCAGCGCCATGCGGTAGAGGTAGGCGTTGGGCCGCAGGAGATCCGGCGGAGGCTCCATGCGGTCAACCCGCAGGTAGGTCTCGTGCAGCACGTCGTTGGCCAGGTCCTCGGAGCCGAGACGACGGCGCAGGCGCACCCGAAAGTCGTCGTAGGACGTCAGGAACAGCTGGAGCATCGAACCTTGTCCGGCGTCTTTCATCCCCCGGAAACTCCTTCCCATCTGGTGCAGTCCATGCGTTTCCCTGTGTTTTTCTTGTCCATGGTTTCCGGCAACAGCAGCAGCGTCACCGGCTGACGCAAAGCCCCGGGCGTCGGGCGCTCGATGCTCAAGCGTTGAAAACTGTCCACCAGCGCCGCGTCCCGCCGGCCATCGCCGGTGGAGGTCAGCAGCCGATGGTGCTGCACCACCCCGTCGCGGCCGATCCACAACTGCAGCACCGCGCGGTAACTGCCCGGACGGGTGAGCGGCGAACGGCACAGCGTGCGTTCGATGGCCGCCTGCACCGCCGTCGCATAGCTGCGGTTGACCGCGCTGGGCGCCGCCGTTGCGTGCTGGGCCGGCCCTTGCGTCTCTTCGACCTGCGCCACCTGCAAGGTGAACGCATCGGCGCGGGCGTACTTGGCCATCAGGCCGCTGCCGCCGAGCATGCGGCGCAAGGCGTCGGCCGCGGTGAACTCACCGTCCACCGCCGACGAACGCCGGCCCCGGCTCAACTGGCTGTCGACCAGCACCGCCATGCCCGTGGCCCGACTGAACCGGTCCAGGGCCGACGCCAGATCCTGGGCCGGGATGTGCAGCGTCATGCGCAACGGTTCGGCCTTCGCCCCCAGCGCCAAGAGGCCCAGCAACAGGCCCAGACAGGCCTGGCGCAAAGGCGCTGAACGCACAAAACCGCCCTTGGCATGGCCTCGCTGCACGGCTGACGCACCCCTGAAAACCGTCATCCTGAGGGCTGTTTATGAATCTGGTGTGACGGACGGTGCAAAAAAACCATCACGGGATCGCCGGCGGCCTTGCAGTAGACTCAAGCACCAGAGCGGCCCGTCGGGCCGGCCAGGAGGCCTGCATGAAATCACTGAGCAACATCGTTCTGGGCGGCGCGGTGCTGATCGCCTGCGCCATGGCGCACGCCGAACAGCCGACGGGGTGCATCGACGTAACGGTCGGCGGCTACAAGGCGCCGAACTACGATTGCCTGAGCCAGCAGATGGGCAACAACCCCGAAGGCGCCAAGGCGGCGCAAAAGAACCGCGAGGCGATGAACGTGCCCGTCGACAAGCGACCGCCGAACCAGGTGGGCCTGGCGACGCCGGCCGCCACCGCCACGCGGATGGGCAACGCCTTCGGCCATTCGGTCAAGCCGCAGCGGCCGCCGGCCGGTCAATGAGCCCAGAGCCCGAGGCGAGGGCGCTGGCTCGCGCGTGCGTGCGCAGCAGCCCTGCGCGCGCTCGGATCACTCGCTGGGCTCCTGGCGGAAACTCACCGCCAGCCGGTTCCAACTGCTGATGGTGCTGATGGCCATGGTCAGATCCACCAGCTCGCCTTCCGCGAACTGCTCCCGCGCTTCCTGGAAGACAGCATCCGTGACCTTGCCTTCGGACAGCAGCGTCACCGCTTCGGTCCAGGCCAGCGCCGCCCGCTCGCGCAGGCTGAAAAAGCCGCTGTCGCGCCACACCGCTACCGCGTACAGGCGCCGCTCGCTCTCCCCGGCCCGTCGGGCCTCCACCGAGTGCAGGTCGGTGCAGAACGCACAGCCGTTGAGCTGCGAGGCGCGGATCTTGATCAGGTGCAGCAGCGGCGGCTCGATGCTCAGGCTGCCGGTCAGTGCCTCCAGGGCGATCATCGCTTTCATCGCCTTGGGCGAGGCGCTGTAGTAATCCAGGCGCGGGGACATGGGCGGGTCTCGGGCAGCAGAAGAGTGATTTCACGGTAAGCGCTGGTGCGCCAGGGTTACAGCCCCAATTCCACGGAAAACTGGCAGACCACTGAACCCGGGCACACACTGACTCTGTGGGAGCTGGCTTGCCAGCGATGGCGGTATACCTGCTGACACTGATGCTGGATCCGAAGGCCCCATCGCTGGCAAGCCAGCTCCCACAGGGTTCTGCACCAATTTCGGGGATTTGCGATACGCAACTTCTGCCCCGCGTGCATTCGGAAGTAATCTGGCGGGCGCACAATCCGCCTCATTCGCCCCAGGAGCCCCGTCGGTATGGAACTTCATGTCGTGATCAACGGCCGCAAGGATCTGGCCGGCCAGTTGTACCAGCAACTGCGCGGCGCCATCGAGTCCGGGCGGCTGGCCGCCGGCACCCAGTTGCCCCCCAGCCGCCTGCTGGCCGAGCAGTTGGGGATTTCGCGCAAGACCATCTCCGACACCTATGCGCAGCTGACCTACGAAAACTTCCTCACCGGCGTGATCGGCAAAGGCACCTACGTCAACGCCCGTCCCGCCGCCGTGCAGCGCAAGCAAAGCGCTGCGGAACTGGCCGGCGCCGAGGTCGTCGAGCGATGGCGCAATCTGCCGGTGTTCCTGCGCCACCCGACGCTGGAAGGCTCGCTGCGCTACGACTTCATCGGCGGCGCCACCGGCAAGGGCCAGTTTCCCCAGGACGACTGGCGCCGTTGCGTCGCCCACGCCATGCGGCAGATGGCGACCTCCAAGGGCTTCTACAGCCTGCCCGAAGGCTTGCCGGCGCTGCGCAACGCGATTGCCCGGCACATTGCGTTTTCCCGTGGGGTGAATTGCCAGGACGAAGACGTGGTGGTGTGCAACGGCGCCCAGCAGGCGCTCGACCTCATCGCCCGGGTGCTGCTGCAGCCCGGCAGCGTCGTGGCGATGGAAGACCCCGGCTATCCGCCCGCCCGTCTGCTGTTCGGCACCCACGGCGCCACGGTGGTCGGCGTGCCGGTGGATGCCGAGGGCATTCAGGTCGAGCACATTCCCGACGGCACCCGGCTGATCTACGTGACGCCGTCGCACCAGTTTCCGCTGGGCATGCCCATGAGCCAGGCCCGCCGCGAGGCGCTGCTGGAGCGCGCCCACGCACTGGGCGCCATCGTCATCGAGGACGACTACGACAGCGAATTCCGCTACGAAGGCCGGCCCACGGATTCGCTGCACAACCTCGACCGGCGCGGCCTCGTCGCCTATGTCGGCACCTTCTCCAAGACCCTGCTGCCGGAGCTGCGGATCGGCTATGCGATCCTGCCGCCGGCGATTCTTGAGGCGGTGATCCGCGCCAAGCAGCTCACCGACCTGCACGCCTCCACCCTGCCGCAATGGGCCCTGGCCAAGTTCATCGCCGAAGGCTGCCTGCTCAAGCACATCCGCCGCTGCCACACCGTCTACGCCCAGCGCCGGGAACGGATCCTGACGCGCATGGCCACCGACCTGTCGCCGTGGCTGGAGGCGGTGCCGCCCAGCGCCGGGTTCCACATGGCGGTGTTCTGCAAGGTGCCGCTGGACCTGCCGCTGATCATCGAGCTGGCGAAAAAGGTCGAGGTCGGGCTGTACGCGATCAACGGCTTCTACTATCAGCAAGCGCCCCGCGACGGCCTGTACTTCGGCTTCGGCGCCATCGAGACCCTGGACATCGACATCGCCCTGGATCGCCTGCGCGATCTCTTGCAGCAAGTGGCCTGAGGGATTGGTCTAACCGATTAACCGCCGATTGGTTATTGGTGATCCCGGGAGGCAGGCCTATCCTGCACAGGCCTTATCCCTCAATGGGCGGATGCGTCCGAACCGGTACAGGAGAGCGAGCCATGTCCAACCCCGTGATCAATACCGTCCAGGTGCAGGCCGCCGCCGGCCGCTCGGAAGAGCTGGGCAGGCAGTTGCAGAAGATCGTCGAGACCCTGCGTGAAACGCCCGGCTGCGACTCCTACATGGTCGACCGCTGCCCCGAGGACAGCCAGCGCTGGACGGTCAGTGCCCACTGGCAATCGGAAGCGGCCATGCAGGCGCACTTCAACCGCCCCGAGGCACAGGGCTTCATCGACCTGATCGACAGCCGGCTGGCCAACAGCGTGGACTTCAATTCCTTTCCCATCGTCTAGTCCTGCAGGGTCGCCACGGGTCTGTCTCTCTGCGGGATCGATTCGGCGAAACGCCCTCGCCACAGGGGCACGTGCCCGACAGGTTTCAGGGGCGGCGATTGGTCTCCCGATCTTCCCGAACATTGGCCGTTTGATCGAACCGCCGCGCGAACTACTGTGATCACCGACACCCACATTCCACAGGTGATGCCCATGAAAGCCCTGCACGTGTTTACCGCCCTCGCCCTGCTCGCCGCCGGCCCGGCCTTTGCCCATGGCACGGACGAACCTTCCGAGAAGGTCACCGTCCTGCAGGATCAGATGCTCAAGAACGCCCCCGGCAAGAAAGCCCTGATGATCGAAGTCGACTACAAACCCGGTCAGTCGTCCATCGCCCACCGGCACGAGGGCACCGCGATGGCCTACGTGCTGGAAGGCGAGATCGTGTCCCAGGTCAAGGGCGAACAACCGGTCACCTACAAGAAGGGCCAGTACTGGTACGAACCGGCCGGCTCCGAACACCTGGTGTCGAAAAACGCCAGCAAGTCCAAGCCGGCGAAGTTGCTGGTGTTCATGGTATTGGCCCCGGACGAGAAAGTGCTGATCCCCCTGGAAAACTGATCGCTGTTGCGCCAGCCATAAATAAAAAGGCTCAAATCGTCGATTTGAGCCTTTTTATTTCCCGGGGCAATTAATCATGGGCGTTTAAAGCGAACAAGACTATTGGTCACCCGGTAACTTCGCCGATTGGTCGTTTCAACTTTCCGGTGCGGGTTTAGTCTGGTTCAACTGCCGTTCAGTGCGGCAACTTTAAACTCTTCGAACCGAAGTTGTTTCACGGGAGAACCACCATGAAACTTGCGTTTGCCGCAACGTTGTCGATCTCGGTACTGGCCCTCTCCGCCTGCTCGGTGCCCACCGCGCCGCCCTCGGCATCCTCGCTCGACACGCTGTTCACCCACCCCGTGGGCCGCAGCGGCGCCACCCGGGTGCCCAGCGGCGCCGACGTGTCCCTCGGCATCGTCTACAGCCCGGGCACCCAGACCAACCGCCAATACCTGCGCGACTACCAGGCCAACGCCGGCACCGGCTTCGGCCAGAGCCTGCTGGTGCAGCCGATCCACGACGCCTACGTCGCCACTTCGAAACCGGACATGGCCGTGGACTGGATGACCGCTTCGCTCAAACGCCGCTTCGGCTCGGTGACCGTCTACCCGGACATGCAGAGCCTGCGGGCGGCCAAGCCCGACGTGACGGCGATCATCGAGACCCGCAGCCAACTGATCACCTCGCGCAGCTCCGACATCCGTACCGACGCCAGCGCGGACTTCTACGATGCGCAGTTCAACTACATCGGCACGGCCAAAGGCACCGATGCCAAGGCCTTGAGTCCGTTGTGGGCCGACTACAAGCGCACCGACGACATCGTGGCGGATATCCATGAACAGCAGGACGTTCAAGTGCGGGCGTTGCAGAAGTTCGACCGGTCGCTCAGCGACTTGTTGGGCGGTGCGGCGGACAGTGTGTCGATGCTGGATACCCGGCAGGCTCAAAAGTTGTACTGATTTCGGTGGCCTCATCGCCAGCAGGCTGGCTCCCACAGGGATTCGCCTGCAACGCAAAACCCATGTGGGAGCCAGCCTGCTGGCGATGTGGCCCGATCAGGCGACACAAACCGCAGGCATGAAAAAGCCCCGCCTCTTGCGAGAGCGGGGCTTTTTCATTCAGCTACGGCTCAGGCCGGTTCCAGCTCGGCGTTGCGGGCCGAGGCGGCCGGTGCGACCGTCTGGCCGCTCAGCGCCACGTCCAGCAGTTCGCGGTTGGCCACCGCGTACATGGCGTAGTCGGTGCCGCTGGCGGCACGGATTTCCACCAGCATGGCGCGCCAGCGCTCGATCATCGCGTCGTGCTGTTCCATCCACAGCGCCAGGCGGGTTTCCACCTCCTGGGAGCCGTCGCCCTGTTGCAGGACGGAGATGGTGATCGCACGCTGCTGCCAGTCGACGTCGTCGCGGAACGCCTCGCGGGCCAGGGCCTGCCAGTTGTTCTCGACCGGCAAGGCGCTGATCTGCTGCATGTACCAGGTGATGTCCAGCGCGCTGCCCACGGCGAAGTAGGCCTTGGCCACGTCCGCCGGGTTCTGGCCGGTCACGTCGGAAGCCTCGATGATCGGCAGCAGGGTGTACAGGTGCGAGGTTCCCGCCACCATGCGCGCCAGCAGCTCCGGCACACCGGCCTCGACGTAGGCCTGGTAACGGGCCTGCCAGGTCTCGCGGATCTCGCCGCTGAGCAGTTCGTCGAGCTTGAGGCCCAACTCCTTCAGGTGCGGACCGAAATGCGCGACGTCACGGGCAGCGTTCTGCTCGTTGCGGCGGGCACGCAGGAACCAGCGGGTGGCGCGGCGCCCCAGGCGCATCAGCTCGTCCATCAGCTCCAGCTGCACTTCGGCAGGCACCTGGTAGTCCAGCGCTTCGATCTGACGGAACCAGTGCGGGAGGTGGAAGATGTCACGCACGATCACGTAGGCGCCTGCCACGTTCGCCGGGCTCATGCCGGTGGACTCCTTGAGCCGCTGAACGAAGGTGATGCCCATATGGTTGACCAGGTCGTTGGCGATCTGGGTGCTGACGATCTCGCGCTTCAGGCGGTGACGGCGCATGGCTTCGGAGAACTTGCTGACCAGGGTCGGCGGGAACGCCGTTTCCATGTCGCGGGTCAGGTAGTCGTCATCCGGAACCAGCGAGTTGAGCAGCTGCTCCTTGAGGTCGATCTTGCTGTAGGAGATCAGCACCGACAGTTCCGGACGGGTCAGGCCATGGCCTTCGGCCACGCGCTCGGCCAGTTGCTCTTCGGTCGGCAGGAACTCGATGGCGCGGTCCAGCTTGCCGCGGCCTTCCAGGTCGCCCATCAGGCGCTTGTACTCGGCGATCCGCGCGTAGGCACGGCGGGCCGCCAGGGACAGGGCCTGGGTCTGCTTGTAGTTGTTGCCCAGCACCAGGCCGCCGACTTCGTCGGTCATGCTCGCCAACAACTGGTTGCGTTGCTTGTCGGTCATGTCGCCGGCCTGAACCACTTCGTTCAGCAGGATCTTGATGTTCACTTCGTGGTCGGAGCAGTCCACACCACCGGCGTTGTCGATGAAGTCGGTGTTGGAGCCGCCGCCGTTGAGGCCGAACTCGACACGGCCCAGTTGGGTCATGCCCAGGTTGCCGCCCTCGCCCACCACTTTGCAGCGCAGTTCGTTGCCGTTCACGCGCAGCGCATCGTTGGCCTTGTCGCCGACGTCGGCGTGGCTTTCGGTGCTGGCCTTGACGTAGGTGCCGATGCCGCCGTTCCACAGCAGATCCACCGGCGCCTTGAGCAAGGCGTTCAGCAGTTCGGTCGGGGTCAGCTTGTCGGCCTGGATGTCGAAGCGCTCTTTCATCTGCGGCGAGATGGCGATGCTCTTCGCGCTGCGCGAGAAGATGCCGCCGCCTTCGGACATGATGCTGGTGTCGTAGTCGGACCAGGCCGAACGCGGCAGGTCGAACATGCGCTGACGCTCGACGAAGCTGGTGGCAGGGTTCGGGTTCGGATCGATGAAGATGTGCATGTGGTTGAACGCGGCAACCAGCTGCAGCTTGTCGGACATCAACAGGCCGTTGCCGAACACGTCGCCGGCCATGTCGCCGATGCCGACCACGGTGACGCTGTCTTCCTGGACATTGATGCCGCGCTCGCGGAAGTGGCGCTGCACGCCGACCCACGCGCCCTTGGCGGTGATGCCCATCTTCTTGTGGTCGTAACCGGCCGAACCGCCGGAAGCGAACGCGTCGCCCAGCCAGAAGCCGTAGTCGATGGCGATGCCGTTGGCGATGTCGGAGAAGGTCGCGGTGCCTTTGTCCGCCGCCACCACCAGGTACGGGTCATCGTCGTCATGGCGCACGACGTTGGCCGGCGGCACCAGTTTGCCGTCCTTCAGGTTGTCGGTGATGTCCAACAGGCCCGAGATGAAGATGCGGTAGCAGGCGATGCCCTCGGCCGCGATCTCGTCACGGCTGCCGCCCAGCGGCAGGCGACGCGGCAGGAAGCCGCCCTTGGCGCCCACCGGCACGATGACCGAGTTCTTCACTTGCTGGGCTTTCACAAGGCCCAGGACTTCGGTGCGGAAGTCTTCTTCACGGTCGGACCAGCGCAGGCCGCCACGCGCGACGTTGCCGAAGCGCAGGTGCACGCCTTCGACGCGCGGCGAGTAGACGAAGATTTCGAACTTCGGCACCGGCTTCGGCAGTTCAGGGATCAAGTGCGGGTTGAACTTGAAGCTGAAGTACGACTTGTTCTGGCCGTTGGCGTCGGTCTGGTAGAAGTTGGTGCGCAGGGTCGCTTTGATCAGGTCCAGGTAACGACGCAGGATGCGGTCTTCGTTGAGGACTTGAACGTCGTCCAGCGCGGTCAGGATCGCTTGCTCCAGACGCAGTTGCTTGTCGTCCAGATCATCGCTGCCCAGTTTGCGCGCCAGGTAGAAGCGGGTCTTGAACAACCGGGTCAGTTCGCGGGCGATGTCGGTGTGGTTGTTCAGGGTGCTGGCGATGTAGCCCAGGTCGAAGCCCAGACGGATCTGCTTCAGGTAGCGGGCGTAGGCACGCAGCAGCGCGACGTCGCGCCACGGCAGGCCGGCGGTCAGCACCAGGCGGTTGAACGCATCGTTTTCGGCGTCGCCGCGCACGATGTGGACGAACGCGTCCTGCAGGGTGTCATTGAGCTGCTGGATGTCCAGGTCCATGCCTTCGGCCGCGGTGAACGCGAAGTCGTGGATCCAGAACTCGCGGCCGTTGTTGTGGCGCAGGCGGTATGGGAACTCGCCCAGCACGCGCAGACCGAGGTTTTCCAGGATCGGCAGGACGTCGGACAGCGCCAGCGGGGTATCGGCGTGATACAGCTTGCAGTGCAGCTCGCGCGGGCCCGAGGCCAGCGGCTGGTAGAAGCTCATGGCCAGCGGCTTCTTCTCGCTCAGGTTGAGCAGGTGCTGCATGTCGACCACGGCCGAATGCGCCGCGAAACGCTCGCGGTAGCCGGCCGGGAAGCCTTTCGGGAAGTCCGCCAGCACGTTGGTGCCGTTGGCTTCGCCGAAGGTCTCGACCGTCAGCGCGGCATAGTCGTCCTGCCAGCTGCGGCAGGCCTGGATGACTTCGTTCTCCAGTTGCAGCGGGTCGATGTCGATGCGGTTTTTCGGGTCGACGCGCAGGATCAGCTGCACGCGGGCCAGCACGGACTCGGAGAAGAACGTCCAGAACTCGCAGTCGGTGGCCTTCAGGCGCTCCATCAGCACGTGCTGGATCTTCTGGCGCACTTCGGTGGAATAGATGTCACGCGGCACGTAGGCCAGGCAGTAGCAGAAGCGGCCGTACGGATCCTTGCGCAGGAACACGCGGATCTTGTTGCGCTCCTGGATCTGCACGATCGACATCACGGTGCTGAACAGCTCGTCGACCGGGGTCTGGAACAGGTCGTCGCGCGGCAGCACTTCCAGCACCTGCGCCAGTTCCTTGCCCAGGTGGGCCTTGGACTGGAAGCCGGAGCGGCGCTCGATCTCCTCGACCTTGCGGCGGATGTACGGGATGGTGCGCACGCTTTCGCCGTACACCGAGGAGGTGTACAGGCCCATGAAGCGGCATTCCTTGATGACGTTGCCGTCGGCGTCGATCTCGCGGATCGACACGTAGTCCGGGTAGGCCGGACGGTGCACGCGGCTCGGGTGCGCGGCCTTGGCGAAGGTCAGCAGCTTGGGTTCGCGCAGGTAGTTGACGGCGTAGTCTTCGATGCGCAGGTCGTCATAGGTCATGCCGGTGCGCAGCAGCTTGGTCAGGCCCAGGAACGAGGCCGGGTCGTACTCGATGTGGCCGCCGTCGGCCTGGTCGGTGACCACGAACTCTTCGTAGCCGAGGAAGGTGAAGTGGTTGCCCACCAGCCATTCCAGGAAACTCTTGATCTCGGTCTTCTCGTCGCCGTCGACGGCAAATGCGCTGGTGTCGAGCTTGGTGAGGATCTCCTGCACCTTGGCCTTCATCGGCTCGAAATCGGCGACCGCGACGCGGACCTCGCCCAGGACCTGTTCCAGTTCCTTGGTCAGCACATTCAGCTCGGCCGCGTTGGCGCAGCGGTCGATTTCCAGGTACATCAGCGACTCGTGCTGCACGCCTTCGCCGGTGGTGCCCTTTGGAAGGATCTCCAGCAGCTCGCCCTTGTCGCCGCGACGCACGCTCAGCACGGTGGTCTGCAGGGTGTGGATGCTGTAGCCGCGGCGGTTCAGCTCGGTGCGCACCGAGTCCACCAGGAACGGCAGGTCGTGGTGCAGCACTTCGACCGCGGTGTGGGTCGACTGCCAGCCGTGACGTTCGTAATCGGGGTTGTAGACGCGAACCTGCGGTTGCGCGTGGTCGAAGCGCTCAAGCAGGCGCCATGCGGAAAGCGTACAGCCAGCGAGGTCGGAGAGGCGACGCTGGGTCAGCTCGTCCAGGGAAATGATGCCGAAGAATTGTTCAGAGAACAGCGCCACTTGTGGCAGTGCCTGTTCACTGATGTGCTGCGCCAGTGCCGCTTGCAGTTGGTGCTGGAAGTCGGCTTTGCTGGCTGCGGTGAAGAACGCCATCTGTGGTACTCCGCTTGGGCTTGTTATTGATGGAAAGCGTCACATGCTGCATGGCCCCCTATCGGGCCGTTCCGTCTCCCTGTTCCTGATTCTCGGGCAGAGGAAACAGGGTGACAGGTGGGTGAAGCTGGACGAGACACTCAGGTCACATTCACCTTCCATTGGATGGGCATCTGCAAAAACGACTGCCGGGCGCCGGGCGCGGGCCGTCGGCAATGCCTTTACGGGTGCCCATCCGTTGCGCAGCTTAATGGCTGCGACAATGTGCCTGCTTGCAGCGCTGCGACATATTCGGTCATCGGCACGTAAACGGCGGCCTGCGCACCGGACAACACTAGCAGGGGATGGGCGGCCCGGCCTGTCCGGCGTCATTTTTTGCCGCACGCCCGTGCCAAAAATGACTGCGCCGGCGAAATTCGTTTCCATGGGCGCTTCGTCCGGTTTTGGCCTGAATTCCCGCGCCCTCCCTACCCGACCGATACTTGAAAAAACCGATAAGAAACAATTTGTTAGTTGCAGATTATTCGGTCGCACAAATCTCAAAGAATTGCCCTACGTCATTAACAGAACACTTTCCTACAAGCCGGTTTGTTGGAAACAAAGGGCAATGTTATCAATGGAAAACCGGCAACCCATTTGTAAACAAACACGAAGCACGTCTTCGCGACGCACTTCGCTTGCCCGAAGGATCGGGCGTTCACCGCACAAGGAACAGGCACATGCCACAACTGGAAATACCCGGAATCATCACTTACGCCGACGGGACGTGGGAAATCATCAACTTGAACCCGGACAAGATCCGTGGCGACATCCGCAAGAACTACCCGCTGGGCAATCCGATGCCGCCAGGCCGTAGCCCTGGCGCAGCAACAGGCGGCAGAGGCCGCACGCCGCGCGGAGGAAGCCCAGCGCCAGGCAGAGGAACACGCGAGGCAAGTGGCGGCGGAGCAGGCCCGGATCGCAGCCGAAGAACAGGCCAGGCAGATCGACGACTACAAGCGCGCCGTGGCCTTCGTCGCCGAAGCGAACACCTACATCCTGGAAAAATACGGCGAGAAGCTGCATCAGGTGGTGCTGGACCTGCAGAAGGACATCTCCGGCAAGAAGATCCGCAGCTACGGCGAGGCCATGCAGACGTTCGAAAAGGTGCGCAACAACCCCCATGCCAGGCTCAGCCCGCAGGACACCCGCGCCGTTGTCGATGCCCTGAATGCGCTGGACAAAGCGACCTACGTGGACAACGTCAACCGGTTGGCCAAAGGGCTTGGCGTGACCGGCAAAATCGTGCAGGCACATTCGGTGATCGAGAAGACGGTCATTGGTTTTCGGGATGGGGATTGGAAGCCGTTGTTGCTGGAGTTTGAGAGCATCGCCGCCGGAGCAGGAGCTGGCGCTTTGGCAGCCCTGCTGGTCTCCCCTCTTCTTGCCATGGTGGGAGTTCCGTCGGGCGCCGCGATCGTCGCCATCGGTATATTAGTGGCTGCCATTGCCCTCTATCTGGATGCGGAAACCATGGAAAACCTAAACAACTGGGTGTTCAACAAGCTGACATAAGCACCTCCAAAGCACGGGTTCAAACACGGCTGGCCCAACTCAGGCCAGCCATCTAACGTTTTCAAGAGGTCTGCCATGCAAAAAAATGAAAGGCCGACAATGTCATTGGCTTTCCTTTTGGCAATCACGATGCCGATGCTGCTTGTCAACTTGATAGTCCCGCTCATAGGCGAGCCGCAACATACTGCCCTCGATCATTTCCTCGATGCCTACCTGGTCGACGACATCGGCTTCTGGTCTTCAAAGCTGCCACTGAGCTCAAAAATCACCACGAATTACATCGCACTGACGGGGCCAATAGCCGGCGCGATCCTTTTGTTCAGAAACTGCAAAAGGATTGACACAATAAAGAAAGACCTGCAGCGCAATTCAGCCATAAAAATAATGGCCACGGCCTTTGCATTCCTACTCCTCTGCCTATTTTTCGCACACCAGGCTTATTTCAATTCCGTCGACCTGGCGATCCGAAACGAGAAGCTCAGGATCGCAGGACAAAACTTTCTGTTCTACACGCTATTTTCATCATCGATACTGCTATACATAGCATTCACTCCGGCGTGCATATTCCTGTTCATGGTCTGTTTCTATTATCGAATCATTGAACCGCTGGCAAAAAAGGTGATGTAAGGGGTATTACTCATGCCTTGGCGATGATCTCTTCGGCACCCCTTTTTTGTTTGTTCCTTCTCTGTACTCCATCCCACGATTCAAGATCGAACGTTGGCTGAGCAAGAGGCAAAAAAATTGAAGATGTAGCAGCAGATTCCTCTTCGGACTGGCAGAATCACACTTTTTCTCCGCCCCATCGCGTCCGGCCCCTCAGGAATCCTCCCCATGCAAATGACCACCGCCCTGCTCATCGTCAATCCGTGCGACGACGAAGAAGACAACATGGCCATGCTCTGCTGCCACAGCGACAAGGGCGAAATGTTCCTGATGAGCCGCTACCCGGACGAGGATGAACTGGAGATCACCCTGGATGGCGACCCTTCGACCCTGGAAGGTGTGAAGGTCACCCTGACCAAAACCCTGCTGAAGATCGAAATCGCGGCGGCGGATGCCGATGCGCTGAACGGTGACGACGTGCTGGAGATCACCTTCAACCCGGACATGGTGGATCTCGACGAGGTCGAAGAGACCCTGAAGAACATTCTGGACGGCACCGGCACTTACATCCGCCAGGCCTGAAGCCGCCAGGGCGGTCTCATCGTCGGATCGCCACCCGGAGCAAGCCTGCCCCCCGGATCTGTATCGCGCACATCCCCTATGGGAGCCAGCCTGCTGGCGATGGCATCCGTGCAGGCGCCATCGCCAGCAGGCTGGCTCCCGCAGGACTTTGTGCACGGCCGAAGTCCGCTTGATCCGCGTTGCCCGCACTGGAGCGGTGACAGCCATCCCCCCAATGCGATCGTTACCCGGTCATTTCCCGCACTTTGCGCAAAATGCCGTTAGTCGCCACCCCCCGCGATGGATTAAAGTAACGCCCCCAGCCCCGGCGTTATCCGAACGTCTGCGGCCACCCTTTCCAGGAACAGTCACCGATGGAACATCGTGAAGCGCTGCTGGCGCTGCGCACCTTTCTTTCAACGCAGATCCTCGGCCAGGAAAAACTCATCGAGCGCCTGCTCATCGCCCTGCTCGCCGACGGCCACATGCTGGTCGAGGGCGCGCCGGGCCTGGCCAAGACCAAGGCGATCAAAGAGCTGGCCGAAGGCATCGATGCCCAGTTCCATCGCATCCAGTTCACCCCCGACCTGCTGCCGGCGGACGTCACCGGCACCGAGATCTACCGCCCGGAGACCGGCAGCTTCGTGTTCCAGCAAGGCCCGATCTTCCACAACCTGGTGCTGGCGGACGAAATCAACCGTGCCCCGGCCAAGGTGCAGTCGGCATTGCTCGAAGCCATGGCCGAACGCCAGGTCAGCGTCGGGCGCAGCACCTATGAACTGTCGCCGCTGTTCCTGGTGATGGCCACGCAGAACCCGATCGAGCAGGAAGGCACCTACCCGCTGCCCGAAGCCCAGCTCGACCGCTTCCTGCTGCACGTCAAGATCGGTTTCCCGGACGCGGCCGTCGAACGGCGCATCCTCCAGCAGGCCCGCGGCGAAGCCCTCAACGGCGAGACCAAGCCTGAGCGGCGGGTCAGCCAGCAGGCGATCTTCGCGGCGCGCAAGGAAATCCTCGGGCTGTACATGGCCGACGCCGTGGAGGAATACCTGGTGCAACTGGTCATGGCCACGCGCAACCCGGCCAAGTTCGACCCGGAAATGGCCGAGTGGATCGCCTACGGCGCCAGCCCCCGCGGTTCCATCGCCCTCGACCGCTGCGCCCGGGCCCACGCCTGGCTCGCCGGCCGCGATTTCGTCAGCCCGGAAGACATCCAGGCCGTGCTGTTCGACGTGCTGCGCCACCGCATCATCCTGTCGTTCGAGGCGGAAGCGGCCGGCATCGACCAGGACCGGGTGGTGCAGCGCATCCTTGACGTCGTTGCCGTCGCTTGACCGCCATGAACGCCCCCCTGCCGTCCGAACCGGGCATCCGCGTCAGCCTCGCCGAGCTGATCGAGATGCGTCACCGCGTCCGTGAGGTGCAGCTGTTTTCCACGCCGAGCCAGCGCAGCCCGCTGATCGGCCTGCACCATTCGAAGTTCCGCGGCCGCGGCGTGGACTTCGACCAGGTGCGGGTCTACCAGGCCGGCGACGACGTGCGCACCATCGACTGGCGCGTGACCGCCCGCACCCAGGAGCCGCACACCAAGCTGTTCCACGAGGAGCGCGAGCGGCCGATCTTCATCATGGTCGAGCAGAGCCGACGGCTGTTCTTCGGCTCCGGGCTGATGTTCAAGTCGGTGCTCGCCGCGCAGGCGGCGGCTCTGATCGGCTGGGCGGCGCTGGGCCACAACGACCGGGTCGGCGGACTGGTGTTCGGCGACAACGAGCATTACGAGATCAAGCCGCGGCGCAGCAAGCAGAGCCTGCTGCAACTGCTCAACCGGCTGGTGCGCGCCAACCAGGCGCTGCACAGCGAGCGCGAACCGGACCGCGATGCGTTCGGCGTGGCGTTGCGCCGCGCCCGCGAGGTGCTGCGGCCGGGCAGCCTGGTGATCGTGATCTGCGACGAGCGGGTGCTGTCCGACAGCGCCGAACAGCAACTGAGCCTGCTGTCGCGCCACTGCGACCTGTTGCTGCTGCCGCTGTCCGACCCGCTGGATCACGCCCTGCCGGCCGCCGGGCTGCTGCGGTTCGCCGAGCGCGGTGCGCAACTGGAGCTGGACACCCTCAACTTCGACCTGCGCCAGACCTACCGCGCCCAGGCCGAAGCGCGGATCGCCCGTTGGGAGCTCCTGGCGCAGAAGCTGCGCGTACTGCTGATGCCCCTGAGCACCCAGAGCGAAATGGTCGAGCAGATGCGTGAGTTCCTCAATCCGCAGCGTCCGGGCAGCGCACGATGAACGGCCTCGAACAACTGCAGCCGCTGATGTCCCCGCCACCGGTCGCCTTCTGGCCGCCGGCGCCGGGCTGGTGGCTGCTGCTTCTGCTGCTGCCCCTGGCGGGTTTCGCCCTGTGGCGCCTGCGCCGGCTCATTCCGGTGAAGAAGCGCCCGATCGTGCGGGCCGAACTGCCGCTGGATCCGGTACGCCTGGCCGCCCTCGCCGAACTGGCGCAAATGGCCAAGCCCTATGACGGCGCGCCCGCCGGTGCCTGGCTGCAGCAGCTCAACGGCCTGCTCAAGCGCCTGTGCCGCAACCATTACCCGAACAGCCAGAGCCACACCCTCAACGGCCGCAAATGGCTGGCGTTCCTCGACAACCGCTGCCCGGCCGCCGGCCTGACGCGCTGGATGGTGCTGGTCGAAGGCGCCTACAAACCCGAATGCAAGCTCGACGACAAGGCCATCGCCGGCCTGACCCAAGCAGTCGACACCTGGATCCGCAAGCATGTTTGAGTTCGCCTGGCCGTGGGTCTTCGCACTGCTGCCGCTGCCCTGGCTGATGCGCCTGGTGCTGCCGGTGGCCGACAGCGGCGAGCCGGCGCTGAAGGTGAGCTTTCTCGCCGACCTCGAAGGCCTCGCCCGCCGACGGGCCCGGGCCAACCTGCCGGCCTGGCGGCAGCAGGCGCCGTTCCTGTTGCTGTGGCTGTTTTTGCTGATCGCCGCCGCCCGCCCGCAATGGCTGGGCGAACCGTTGCCGATCGCTGCCAGCGGCCGCGACCTGCTGGTGGCGGTGGACGTGTCCGGCTCGATGGACTTCCCCGACATGCAATGGCAGGACGAAGACATCAGCCGCCTGTCGCTGGTGCAGCACTTGCTCGGTGACTTCCTGGAAAGCCGCGACGGCGACCGGGTCGGCCTGATCCTGTTCGGCAGCCAGGCGTACCTGCAGGCGCCTTTGACCTTCGACCGCCACACGGTGCGGGTCTGGCTCGACGAGGCGCGGATCGGCATCGCCGGCAAGAACACCGCCATCGGCGACGCCATCGGCCTGGCCCTCAAGCGCCTGCGCATGCGTCCGGCCCAGAGCCGCGTGCTGGTGCTGGTCACCGACGGCGCCAACAACGGCGGCGAAATCGACCCGTTGACCGCCGCCCGCCTGGCCGCCGGCGAAGGCGTGAGAATCTATCCGATCGGCATCGGCGCCGACCCCGAGTCGAGCGGCAGCACCGCCCTGCTCGGCGCGAACCCGACCCTGGACCTCGACGAGCCGGCGCTCAAGGCCATCGCCGAGGCCACGGGCGGCCGCTATTTCCGTGCCCGCGACGGCCAGGAGCTGCAAGCGGTCAAGGACACCCTCGACCGCCTCGAACCGGTGGCCCAGCAACCGACCCAGGCCCGCCCGGCCCAGGCGCTGTATCAATGGCCGCTGGCGCTGGCGCTGCTGCTGAGCCTGTTGCTGGTGGTCCGCGAACTGTGGCCGGACAACCCGCTGCAACGCCTCTTCAGCAAGGAATTGTATTTGCAGAGCCCATTGCCTGACTGGCGTGCCCGCCTCAAGCGCCTGCGTCTGCGGAGGCGTCGATGATCACGTTCTGGCCGCACTGGTTCCGCCCCTGGTGCCTGTTGCTCCTGCCGTTGCTGGGTTGGCTGCTCTGGCAGCTCTGGCACCGGCAGAAGCGCGCCGGGCGCTGGCAGGTGATCCTGCCGCCGGCCTTCCATGCCACCCTGCTGCGCGGGGGCGGCGGGCGCGACAGCAAGCTGCCGTGGATCGCCCTGGGCGTGGCCTGGCTGCTGGCCCTCGCCGCGCTGCTCGGGCCGAGCTGGGAGCGGGTCGAGCAGACCACCCAGAAACCCGCCGACCCGCTGGTGGTGCTGCTGGAGCTGACCCCGGAGATGCTGGCCACCGACTCGCCGCCGACCCGGCTCGAACAGGCGCGGCGCAAGCTGTTCGACCTGTTGCAGGCGCGCAGCGACGCGCAGACCGCCATCGTCGTGTACGCCGGCAGCGCCCACACGCTGGTGCCGCTCTCCGATGATCTGGCCACCAGCCGCAACCTGCTGGACGCGCTCAAGCCGTCGCTGATGCCGCAAAGCGGTCATCGCGCCGACCTGGCGGTGAACAAGGCCCTGACCCTGCTCAAACAGGGCGCCTTGGGCCAGGGGCGAATCCTGCTGATCGGTTCGTCGCTGTCGGAAGAGGAACGCCTGGGCATTCGCCGGACGCTGGGCGGGCAGTCCCCGCAACTGCTGATGCTCGGGGTCGGCACCGCCGAAGGCGCGCCGATCGCCCAGGAGGACGGCAGTTTCCTCAAGGACGCCCAAGGCGCGATCCGCGTGCCGCAGCTGGACGGCGCGGGCCTCAATGCGTTTCTCAATTCGGTGGGCGGCGAGTACCGCGGCGCCCGCCTGGACGAGTCCGACCTGCGCGCCCTCGGCCTGCTCGACGGCCCCCGCAGCCTGCGCGACGACGGCCAGACCCTGCGCCTAGACACCTGGGCCGACCAGGGCTATTGGCTGCTGCTGCCGCTGTTGCTGCTCGCCGCCTGCGCCGGGCGCCGCGGCTGGCTGTTTTGCCTGCCGCTGCTGTGGTGCCTGCCGCAGCCCGGCTATGCGTTCGATTTCGAAGACCTGTGGCTGCGTCCCGACCAACAGGGCCTGCACCTGCTCAAGCAGAAGCGCCCGGCCGAAGCGGCCAAGCACTTCGAAGATCCGCAATGGCAAGGGGTGGCGCTGTACGAGGCCGGCGACTACAGCGGCGCCGCCCAGCGCTTCGCCGAAGGCAACGACGCCCGCGCCCACTACAATCGAGGCAATGCCCTGGCCAGGAGCGGCGAGCTGGAGGCGGCGCTGGACGCCTACGATCAAGCCCTGGAGCGCCAACCGGACCTGCGCCCGGCACTGACCAACAAGGCCTTGGTGGAGAACCTGCTGAAACAGAGGAACGCTCCTCCGCCCGCCGAACCGCAGAAGCCGTCGACGCCGCAGAACCTGCCGGGCGACGAACCGCCGCCACCGGCCGCGACGCCGCCTGTGGCCAACAGCGAATCCCCGAGCGACACCGCACCGCCGCCTGCGGCCAGCGAACCGCCGCCGACCGCCCCGCCGCTGCCGGGCACCGATGAGCTGAGCGAAAGCGAACCGCAGGGCGAACAGAACGCCACACCGCCGCTGCTGCGCCCCGCCGAAGACAACCTCGAAGGCGAGCAGCGCCAGGCGCTGGAACAATGGCTGGGCAAGATCCCGGACGATCCGGGCGAACTGCTGCGACGCAAGTTCTGGTACGAACAGCAACAACATCAGGATCAGGAAAACATTCGATGAGCCGTTTCACCGCACTCTTGCTGCCCCTGCTGATCTGCACGGCCACCGCCCAGGCGGCCGGGCTGACGGCCAGCGTGGACCGCACGCGCCTGAACTCCGGCGAGACGGTGGAGCTCACCCTGGAATCCAACGATGTCACGCAGTTCGGCAAGCCGGACCTGGCCCCGCTGGAGCCGCAGTTCGAAGTGCGCGGCACCCGTCAGGTCAACCAGTTGAACACCCTCAACGGCGACAACCGCGCCACCACGCGCTGGATCGTCACCCTGCTGCCGAAAAACAACGGCAGCGTGGTGATTCCGCCGCTGCAGCTGGGCGACGCGCAGAGCCAGCCGATCACCGTGCAGGTGGTCGAGAGCGACGACCGCGAGAGCGCCGACAGCCTGGATCCGGTGTTCATCGAGGCCAGCCTCGACCAGAGCAGCGTCTACGTGCAGGCCCAGGCGGTGCTGACCGTGCGCATCTACCATTCGGTGTCGCTGTACGACGACAGCAGCCTGACGCCGCTGCAGATCGCCGACGCGCGCATCGAACAGCTGGGCGACACCCGCACCTACGAAAAAGACATCAACGGCGTGCGCCACGGCGTGATCGAAATGCGTTACGCGATCTACCCCCAGCACAGCGGCATGCTGAGCATCGCCCCGCAGACGTTCAGCGCGACGCTGGTCGATACGCGACCGTCCGCGGACACCTCCACCCAAGGGCCGAAGCCGGGCAAGCTGATGCGCATCAGCTCCGCCGCGACGGCGCTGACGGTCAAGCCCAAACCCATCACCTACCCGGCCGACGCGCCGTGGCTGCCGGCCCGCAGCCTGACCCTGAGCGAGAGCTGGAACCCGGAGCCGGATCACCTGCAGGTCGGCGATTCCCTGACCCGCAGCCTGACCCTCAAGGCCGAAGGCCTGGCCAGTTCCCAGTTGCCCGCGCTGCCGGCCACCGAGGCCAACGGCTTGCGCCGCTATCCGGACCAACCGGTGCTCAACAATCAGAGCGGCGACCGGGGCCTGACCGGCAGCCGCGAGGAGCGCGAGGCGCTGGTGCCCAGCCGCAGCGGCGCCATCGAGCTGCCGACGGTGGAGGTGGTCTGGTGGAACACCTTCGAAGATCACCTGGAACACAGCAGCCTGCCGGCGCGCACCCTGCAAGTGGCGAGCAACCCGAGCCTGCAGGTGGACACCCCGGCCGGCACCCAGGCCTCGGGCGGCGCCGACAGCGAAGCGCTGTGGTGGTGGAAACTCAGCACGCTGGTCCTGGCGTGCACCACCGCCCTCGGCTTCGGCCTGTGGTGGCGGGCCCGCTGGCAACCGGCGATCCTGCGCGCCGCCCAGACCGGCCCGAGCCCGCGCACGCTGCTTGACGACATCAAGCGCGCCAGCCAAGCCAACGACCCCCACGCCACCCGCCAGGCCCTCGACGCCTGGGCCCGCCAGCAACCGGAAACCCTGGCCGACATGGCCGCCCGCTTCGTGCCGCTGTCCGATGCCCTGGACGGCCTCAACGGCGCGCTCTACAGTGAAACCGGCCAGCACTGGCAAGGCGAAGACTTGTGGCGGGCGATCCGCACCATTCCGGCGGCTGAGCGGGCGAAGGATCCGGTGGGCGACAGCGGGTTGCCGCCGCTCTACCCCAAATGACCGCGCGACGTCGCCACCTGCGGCGTCATTGCCCGTCAGGTGCCCGGTCTTCGGAGTCCTGCTGCGGCAGAAATGTCCGGGCGGCCAGCCAGCAGCTGGCCATCGACGCCAGGAACGACACCGATAGCTCCAGCCAGTAATCCGAAATCTCGCCGCCGTTGATGTCGTTGTTCCGCACAACGAGCAATACGAACCAGAACATCCATCCGGCGGCGACTCCGGCGCCTGCCAGAGCGACCAGCAAACAGTTCAGCGCCGTCTTCCTGACCTTCATCAAAGCGATCGCCAGCGCAAAAAACAGAAAAGGCAGAAAGAACACCAACTGCGCGAGGAAAGGCGCCAGGAAGGGCATCAGCAGCAGTTCGCCCCCCCTGACTTCCCCCAGCAGTTTCGGCGTATCGATCAAGTGGGCAAACACTGTGGCCGTCTTGATGATTCCGGCGATCCCCCCGACCACCATCGGGCACAGGAAGAAGGCCAGGAAGACCTTCCCGCGTGGGTATCGAGCCTTGATCATGGGGTGCAGCCCTGGGCTTTCGACAGGCCCAAGAGCTTGCAGCCATAGTTCACCCTTGAGCGGTAATCCAGGATGACCACACCGCCGTCGACACCTTGCTTGTCGCCGATGAGCGGATTGAGCGACGTGTCCGTGGCGTATTTGCCGACGGTCGTGAACCATGAATGGTCACCCAGGAACTTCTCATGGATGGTCTGCAGCAGCGACTGTTCGTTTTTCAACTGTTTGATGTCCCAGGCAACCGGATCAGTGGCCGATTTGTTGTACAGGTCTTTGAAATTATCGAAGCCGCCCGTGATCAGCGCGTCCCCCGCCGCCTTGCGCCAGTCGTAGACCGGGGCCAGGAACCAGCCCAGGCCAAAGCTCAGGAAGGATCCGTTCCCGTCCGCCCCCAACCCAGTCAACGGCGCTCTGGATACCGCCTCAGCGCCCCCGAACCAGTTGGCCCCGATCCCCAGTTCCTGTTCATACAGGTTGCTGGCCCCGAAGAAGTTGGCCCGGTTGTCGATGGTGTTCAGGTACGTCACCAGGCGGTCTGAGGCCCCTTGCGTGTTGTAGAGGTAGTCGAAGGTCGTGTGCGATGTGCGCGCCACGTCGTTGTGCATGACATTCCAGGCGTCCTGCATGGCGATGTACTTCAGCGCCGCGTTGACTGCCGTGCGGCAGCCGTCGCTCTGGGGGGCCTTGTCGCACATGCTGCGCATCTCCGAATCGAGGAACTCGCTGAGCTTCTCCGCCTTCGCGATGGCAGCGTTCTTTTCCTCTTTGGTGGAGCACGTCTTGCCGTTCAGGCAGTCTTCAACCTCCGAGAAGGCCTGGTGGGACAGATAGTTGTAGAGCGTCCCATTGGCCGCCACCGAGGCCGCCGTGCTCGGGTCACCCCCTGACGCCGTGGCCCCCAGCACGCCTACGATCTGGGAAATGGCCAGCAGGTTGGCCTGTGCCTGAATGTATTCAGGCGTGCCCGGCACATAGTTGGCCGGCAACAGTTTGTCCCCGAGCAGGCCCACCAGGAACTCGTTGGCACCGCCGGCGATCGCCCCCGTGCGGAAATCCCCTCCCATGGCCTTGGACAGCAGCCCGCCCAGGCCAGCGTGCAGCAGAATTTTCTCGATGCTGCCTTCAGGCAGCTTCAAGTCTCCGATGGCGCCCGCCCCCATGGCCGCGCCGATGGCAGTCAGCGTTCCGGTAGCCGAGCTGACCAGGTTGTCCTTGAAGCTGCCGCCGTAGACGACCGTTTTGATCAGGGCGTCGGCCGTCACCTTGGTGGCTATGACCTTGAATCCCTCCGGGGTCAGGCTGATGTTGCCCACGTCGAACTTCAACCCCTGGGTGACCCCCGCCGTGGCTGCGGCGACAACATAGCTTTTGATGGCATCTTCGGAGGTCATGTCTTTCAGGATTTTCCCGAGGTTGCCCCGGTTATCGATCGTGCTGACCGTCGCTTTCGTCGCGGCGGTGATGGCCACGCCCTGCAGCATCGCGTTCATGCCCGCCATCATCGGCCCGATGATGGCAGCCATCGCAATGGCGATGATCAGTTGAGAGGCCGGCCCGAGCCCGGAGTTCGAGTATTTGAACGACTCGTGGATTTCCTTCACTTGCCGCCAGTCCACGTCTCCGCGCGCTTCGGCCTGCTTGAGCCACGCCATCTGCGGATCGGCCTTGACCATGGCATCGATGGATTCGCTGACCGTCTGCTGATTGATCTGCTTCACATCGATCTTGAGGCCTTCCACCGCCTTGATGGCGATTTCGCCCTTGGCGGACATCTGTGTCTGACGGAACGTCTCGTCCGTGTTGCCCTTGCCCTTGGACGATACCCAGAAAGCGCTGTCGTTGGTCTTGGTATGGCTCTCGTCGTGAAGGTCCTTGACCCCTTCGAACACGATCTTCCCGCCGCTGTCCAGGCTGATGCCGCCACCACTGTCGAGCTTCGCGACCTGGAATCTCTGGTCGCCGCCGCTGACCAGCGCCATGTTGCCTCCGGTCGTGATTTCACTGCCGACATGCGTCACCTGCGTGACTTCGTCATGACGCAGTTTCTTCCTGCCGAAACTGCCCTTGTCCTTTTTGTCGTACAGCGAGTAGTCCGTGTCTTGCGCGGCCAATACTTCGAGCTCGTCCCTGGCCACCAGATAGGCTTCGTCGCCGGCCTTGATCCGGCTGGAGATCAACGTCAGGTCATCGCCTGCCCGAATGGCGACATCGCCGCCGGCAGTGATCGTGCTGGCGATCTGTTTGACGTGGTCTTCCTGGGCGGTCACCTTCTTGGTCTTGTAATAGGAGTGGCTTTCATCGGCCCCGGAAGCGATGGTCACATCGCCGTCCGCAATGAGCGTGAAATTGCGTTTGGCGTTCATGTCACTGGCGACTGCGGCAAAGTCACGACCCGCACTCATCGAGATATCGCGTCCGGCACTCAGGCTTGAGCCGAACTGAGTGACGGAGCTGCTCTGCCGGGCACCGCCGTCGACGTTGATCTGTTGAGCCGAAGCGATGGCGATGTCCCGACTGGCCTCGATCCGGACATCCCGCCCGCTGGACATCGAACCTCCCACGCTGAGCATGTCCCGGCCCGAGAAGATCGTCAGGTCATTCGCCGCCTCGATGCGCGCTGCACTGTCGACGACGTCACGCTGGAACGACTTGCCCTTGCCGTCGAAGGCATCGGTGCTCACCGAACGCTCGTTGACGATGTCCCCCGTCAAGGTCACAAGGTTGACGTCTCGCCCGGCGATGATGCCGCCCGACTTGTTGACGATGTCATGCACGGCCAGCAGGCCCAGGCGGTTCCCCGCTTCGATCAGGCCGCTGTTGGTCAGGTCCAGCCCGGCGCTCGCGGCCAGATTGTTGCTGGCGCGCAACGTGCCTGCGTTGACCAGGTCTTTGCCTGCGATCAGATCGACATCGTGTCCCTGGATCAACGCCCCGTTCGGCGCCAGTCGATTGTTGGCCTGGGCCAGGTACAGCACCGGCACCAGGACCTTTTCGCCGTTCACTTCGTGCTCTTCGAGCCAGACGATGTCGTGGGTCAGCGCCGCCACTTGCTGGGCGGTCAGCGTCACGCCGACGGACAGGTTGAGCTCGTTCTTGCTCGCCACCGCGTTGTTCATCAGGTACTTGAACATCGCTTCGTCGGAGGTCTGGCCGTCGATGAAGCGCTGGCCCGTGCGGGCGACCACGGCCTGCTGCACCAGGCGCTGCTCGAACAGGCCGTCGCCCAGGCGCTTGGCGCTGGTGTCGGGGTCGTAGCCGAGTTTGCCCAGCAGGTAGTCCGAGCTCATGAACGACTTGAGGTCAGTCAGCGCCGGGTTGGTCTCGATCAGGTATTTGTGCGGGTTGGAGCGCACGCTGGTGTCGGGCAGCCCCTGAACCCGCGGCACATCGAACGAGGCCTGAGAGCGGTCGGGCGCCAGCACGCCGACCGGACCGTCGCCGGCGACCGCGTTGACGTTGATCGGCGCCGTCTGGCCATTGAGGTTCAGCGACGGACGGGCGGCCAGGGTCAGGTCGCGCTTGGTCGTCGAGACCGGACCGCTCTTGTCGAACGTCAGTTCGGTGGCCGGCCGGGAAGGCATGCCGTCCGAGCGCTGGGTGGTGCCGGCGGCGACGGTGCCGATGGTCCAGTCCTTGCCGGGCGTCACCGCCGGCTCGCTGCCGCCTTTGCCGCTGTAACGGAACAGGCCGTTTTCCCCGGTCGGCAGGGTGAAGCCCGGCAGCGCCAACGGGTTGACCTGTTGCTGGGCCAGATCCGGCGGCAGTTGTGGATTCAAGAAGATGACCGTTGGCTTGACGGCGCTCTTCACACCGGTGTCCGTCCCCTCCTTGGCCGTGCCGTCGAAGTGGGTATAGGGATTGAGGTTACCGTTGCGGATCGTGGTTTTGGCGTTGATCTCCACCGCCTGACCCGCCTGGACAACGGAGGAAACGCTGCCGCCGCCGTCAGTGAAGACACGGGTGTCCTTTTTCAGGTCGCCCGCCAGAATCTGGCCGGGGACGGCGACCTCGGGGCCGGTGCCGAACTTCGCGTTGGTCTTGCCGAGCATCTGCTTGGCGATCGCGGTGTAGTCCCAATGCGTTCCGCCCTTGTCCGGCTCATGCCAGGTTTCGATGTAGTCGTACTGGTTTTTGGAGTTGCGGTCTGCATAGGCTTGCAGGTCGGTGCTGATCCAGCTCGTCTGCTTGCCGGGCAACCCGCCGAGCTTGAAGATCCGCGAGCGGGTGAAGGTGCCCGACTGCAGGCCGAAGTTGTCGAAGGTGTCGACGTCGAGCTTGATGTTCTTGCCGGCCGATATCAGCGAGGCCGTGTTGGTGAACGCTCCGACGTTGCCGGTCAGGTTGCCCGCCACATTGAGGGACGCCTGGGGGCCTGAGATCGTCGAGGTCGATTCGAAGCTTTCGTTGACATAGAACGTCGCGGAGCCGTCGAAGGTGATGTCACCCGAGATGAATTTCTCTTCGCCGACCACGCCTTCGGTCTTGTTGTTGAAGCTGTTGGCCGACAGCGAAAAGTCGCCATCGACATTGATCGACGCGGCCTGGTTGTTGACGGCATTGGCGCGCCCCCCGTCCTTTCCGCCGATCGTGAGATTGCCGATGCTGTAGACATCGCCGGTCTGGTTGGTGAAGTCATTGACCAGCAGGTTCATGTTGCCGCCGCTGAAGATCAGCCCACGGTCATTGAGCAGGCTGGCCGTCCTCACCGTCAGCGTCTGAGCCGCGCCCAGCGTGCCGCTGTTGGTCACGGCGCCGGCATCGATCGTCAAGTCACCGCCGGCCGTCAAGCGTCCGCCGGCGTTGTTGAGCAACCCGCCCACGGTGACTTTGCCCTGCCCGCCTGCGCCGATGCTGGCGGCGTTGGTCAAGCCGAGTTGTGCCGCCGCAAACGTCAGATTGCCCAGGCTGCTCAGGCGGCCATTGCCGCCGTACCCGCCGCTCAACTGGATATCCAGCTCGCCGTCGCTGGCGATCAACCCGTCGTTGGTCCAGCTCGCGCCGCGCCCGACCAGTTTGTCCGACGCCAGCAGTTGCCCACTGGCGGTCTGGGTGAAGCGGTTGACGTTGACGGTCAGGCGGCCGGCCTGGATCACGCTGCTGTTGGTCCAGCTGTCGGCGTTGAGCGTCAGGCCGCCGCGGGTGACCAGCGCGCCGCCGGCGTTCATGACGTTGGCGGTCGAGAGGCCGAATTCCCCCGTCCCCACGTGCGTCATGGTGCCGCCTGCGTTGAGCAGGCTCGGCGCGCTCAGGATGAAGTCCGTGTTGGCGGTCTCCACCAGGCCGTTGCGGTTGTCGAACAGGCTGCCGATCTGGAAGTCGGTCTTGCCGCCGCTGCCCAGCGCCCGCAGCTTGCCGCCCTGGTTGTCCACGTTGGCGGCGCGGATCGCCAGCAAAGCGGCGCTTTCGATCAGGCCGCCGCGGTTGCTCAGGTTGCCGTCGAGCCCCAGACCGATGCCGTTGCCGCTGACCTGGCCCGCATTGTTGTTCAGCGAGCCGGCGACCATGTTCACCGCGCCTTTGGCGTAGATCCCGCCGCCGCTGTTGTCGATGGCGTTGCCGCCGGCGTTGAGCAGGATGTCGCCGGCGTTGGCGGCGATGCGTCCGCCGTCGCTGTAGATGCCGCCCAAGGCCCGCAGGTCGAGGCGTGCGCCTTCAAGCTTGCCGCCCTGGCCGTTGCGCAGCACGCCGGTCAGGCGGGTCTGCAGCAGGCCCTTGAGGCTGGACAGCACGCCGCCGCGGCTGTCGAGGCTGGCGGCGGTGAGGTTCAGGTCACCGGTCCGGGCGATGAGCTTGCCGCCCTGGTTGTCGATGGCCCCGGTGCCCGCGTCCACCGTCAATGCGGAGTAGCTCTGCACCGCGCCTTTGCCGTTGCCGAAGGCGCTGGCCTTGATGTTCACGCCGGCGTCGCGGCTGAAGATCAGCCCGTCGGTGTCGTTGTGCACGGTGCCGTCGGCTGTGATCGCCAACTCGCCGTTGGCCGAGACCGTGCCGCGCCCACTGTTGTTCAGGTCGCCGCCGGTCAGCAGGCTCAAGGAGCCCTGGCTGATCACCTGGCCGCCTCGGTTGTCGATGCCGCTGGCGCGCAGCACCGTCAACGGGCCGGCGCTGCCGAGGGCGCCGTTGATGTTGGTCAGGGCGCCGAGCAGGTCGAGGGCAACGCTGCCGTCGCCGACCAGGCTGCCGCCGCTGTTGTCCAGCCACGTGCCGGTGAAGGTCATCGCCTGGCCGGCGGTGATGCGGCCGCCGGCGTTGTTCAGGCCAGTGGCGCGGATGTCGAGGGTGCCGCTGCTTTCGATCAGGCCGCCCGAGGCGTTGGTCAGCGTACCGCCGGTGACGGTCAGCGTCTGCTTGGCGCCGCTGGTGATGATGCCGGCGGTGTTGTCGAGGCTGGCCGCCTTGATCGTCACCTCGCCCTTGCCGCCCAGACCGCCCTTGCTGTGGTTGACCAACGCGCCGCTGAGGTCGATGGTCAGATCGCCGAACTGGCTGGACACCGTGCCTTCCTGACTGTTGTCGAGGCTGCCGCCGTCGACGGTCACGCCGTTCCAGCCGGACACCAGGCCGCCCTGGTTCAGGGTTTCGGCTGCCGTCAGGTGCAGTCGGTCGTTGCTGATCAGGTTGCCGCCACGGTTGTCCAGGCGTTTGCCGGTCAGGCTGAAGCCGTTGACGCTGGAGATCTCGCCCTTGCGGTTGTCCAGGTCGCGCAGGTGCGCAATGGTCAGCACGCCCTTGGTGTTGATCAGGCCGTTCCGGTTGTCGAGATCCGCCGCCGTTGCGCCCAGGTCGATGCCGATGCCGGTGCCGCCCAGCAACGTGCCGCCCCGGTTGTTAAGGCCGGTGCTGCTGAGGGTCAGTTGCTTGGCGGCCTTGACCGTGCCGTTGCCGTTGTCCAGCAGGCCGTCGACGGTCACGCTCAGGTCGCTGTCGCTGAGCAGCACCCCGCCGTCGCTGTTGTCCAGGCTCGCGGCACGAACCTCAAGCGCCGCTGCGGCGATCTTGCCCTTGACCGAGGTCAGGGCCTTGTCGAGCGTCAGGGTCAGCTTCTGGTTGCTCAGCACCTGGCCGCCGCTGTTGTCCAGGGATTCGGCGATCAGGTCGAAGGCCTGTGCGCTGGAGATCTCGCCGTTGCGGTTGTCGATCCCGACGAGGTGGGTCAACGACAGCACGCCCGGTGCGTTGATGAGTCCGTCTTCGTTGTTCAGCGCGCCGCCTTGCAGGTCCAGGCTCAAGCTGCCTTGGCTGAAGAGCTTGCCGCCCTGCTGATCCAGGCCGCGGACCTTGCCCGCCAACTCGGTGGCGGCGCCCAGGCTGCCGGCGGTGTTGGTCACCTGGCCCGCATCGAGCTCAAGCCGGCCGCCGGAGAAGAGGCTCCCGCGGCTGTTGTTCAGCGCGCCGGTGGTGAGGCTCAGGTTGCCTTTGCTGCTGATGACGCCCTTGTCCTGGTTGTCCAGCGACTGGCTGTTGAGGGTGAGCGCGGCGTCGGTCAGCAGTTGGCCGCCCTTGTTGCTCACGGCCCCGTGGGTGTCGACGCTCAGGGCCTTGGCGCTGGAGATCACGCCCTTGTCGTTGCTCAGGCTCTGGGCATTGACCGACAGCGCCCCTTCGCTGACGAGACGGCCCTGATCGTTGTTCAGGGCCGACGACAGGTTGATCGACAAGTCACGCAACGTGCTCAGCCGGCCGCTGTTCTCCAGGGTCGCCCCGGTCAGCGTCAGC
>NZ_NEHZ01000031.1:0-43464 GCF_002112565.1 Pseudomonas sp. R25(2017) | reverse complement strand
CCCCCAACCTTGGGGACTGTCGCCCTGCCCTGCGTGCCTCGCCACCCTCTCCCACCCACCCTCAAAGGCCCTTGGCACGGGGCTTTGCGGCTGTGTGAGGGTGCATTGGTATGGAAGTTGTAGAGGCCCCTGCAACTGACCCACCCCACGGGGCAGGCACTTCGATAGAGGGATTAACTCATGCACCCTTTACTGTCCAAAACCGCGACCGTCCTGGTCGTGAGCGCATTGGCCCAGGGCATCGCCCAAGCCGCTCTGTTCGCTGTCGACCCCGGCCCCTACGCACCGGCCAACGGCAATTTCGCCGCCTGGTACCAGGACACCCACGGCCGCACCCTGGATCTGTGCCTGTCCAAAGCGCTCAGCTCTCGCGTGCCGAGCGTGCCCGGCACGCCGTCGTACATGTGCTCGCTGCTGCCGGCGCCGGGCATCTTCGACGACGCGCAACCCCTGTCCTTCCCCAGCAACTTCCCCGATGAAGCCTTCTGGTTCACCGCTGACGGGAGCATCGTCGATGCCGCGCGGGGCATCGACCTGACCTACGTCTCGGCCATCGAGGCCGCCTTCGGCGGCGGCGATCCGGCGGAAGGCGACCAGATCAGCTTCGCCCGCATCCGCATCCGGGTCGACGTGCCCACCGCCGGCACCTACGTGATCACCCACCCCTACGGCGTGGACGTGTTCAACGTCGACACCCCCGGCCGGCGGGCGATCAACATGACCCGCGACATCGGCATCGGCTCGCCGAAGACCTACGACGGCGCGCTCAAGGGCGACGTCGGCCCGTTCCTGCGCAGCGTCAACGGGCCCTACACCGAGACCAACCCGGTGACCGGCGCCGCCGAGCAGTTCATCGGCGACCCGAACCTGGAAGAGGCCGTCACCGGCAGCCCGTTCAACACCAACTTCATCCGCATCGAAGGGCCCGGCGGGATCGACCTGCGCACCACCACGTTCGCCATTTCCGGCAAGCTGTCCACGGTGGTCCGCCCGACGCCGCTGATCACCCAGCGCAGCACCTACTCGCGCACCCCCGGCGCCAGCGCCCCGGTGGCCCAGCAGGACGTTTTCGTCCAGGCCCCGCCCGCGCCCGCCACCGTCGCCGTCACCAGCAGCACCCCGGTGCTCAACCTCACGGAGGCCGACAGCACCGGCAGCTGGTATGCGCAGTCACCGGCCAACCCGACCTTGCCGACCACCCTGCAAGTGACCGCCGACAACCACCTGGCCATCGCCAGCAGCACCCCGACCACCCTGCCCATGGCCCTGACGGACCTGGTGGTGATCCAGCGCGCCGAATACAGCCTGAGCTCCGGGCAACTGACCCTCGTGGCCTCGACCAGCGACGAAACCTCGCCGCCGGTGCTCACTGCCAGCACCGCCGGCGGCGCCGCCATCGGTGCCCTGGGCGGCGACGGCGCGGTGAAATCCCTCACCACCGGGATCTCGCCGATTCCGCCGGCCAAGGTTCGGGTGACGTCGTCCAACGGCGGCAGCGATACCGAAGAAGTGGTCATCGTGCAATGAACGCTCACATGCCCAGATCCGCATCAGGAGGCATCATGAACAAGTGGCCACGCTTCGCGCTCAACGCGCTCGGGCTGACAATCTCGCTGTCGGGCAGTGCGTTCGCGCAACTCGCCGCCGTCGATCCCGGCCCCTACACCTTCGCCACCGGGAAATTCCCGATGTGGTACCAGGACAACAACCTGCTCTCGATGGAACTGTGCCAGTCCCGGGCCGCCAGCTCGCGGGTGCCGGCCAGCGTGCCGCCGGCCTACATGTGCACCCTGCTGCCGGAGCCTGGCGTCTTCGACGACACCCAGCCCATGGTGTTCCCCGACAACTGGCCGCCGGAAGCCTTCTGGTTCCTGGCCGAGACCAACATCGCCAACAACGGCGCCGGCTACGGCATGGACGCCTACGTGGCGGGGATCGAAGCGGCGTTCGCCTCGGAAAACCCCGTCGACGGCGATCAGCAAAGCTTCGCGCGGATCCGCATCCGGGTGAACGTGCCCGTCGCCGGCACCTACACCATCACCCACCCCTACGGCGTGGAGACGGTCAACGTCACCGCACCGGGACGGCGGGCGATCAACATCACCAAAGACATCGGCATCGGCGCGCCGGGCGACTTCAGCGGTGCGCTCAACGGAGCCATCGGCCCGTTCCTGCGCAGCGTCAACGGCCCGTACACCGAAGTGAACCCGGACACCGGCAGCATCGAGACCTTCGTCGGCGACCCGAACCTCACCGAAGCGGTGACCGGCAGCCCGTTCAACACCAACTTCGTGCGCATCACGGGGCCGGCCGGCACGATCCAGACCAACCTGTTCACCGTGGCGGGCAAGGTGCTGGACAACCGTCAGCAGACCCACGTCGCCATCGACCGCGCCACCTACCGCCGCACCTCGGCAGGCATACGCGCCGAAGTGTTCGCCAAGGCCGACGCCAGCTCCACCCTGTGCTTTCGCGAAAGCGTGGCGCTGGTGCCGGGCACCCCGCCGTCGCCGTGCCAGACCAACCTGCTGGGCGACAACAACGGGCTGTTCTTCGGCCAGCGCCTGGGCACCGGCACCCTGCCGTCGGTGGTCGTCGTGACCGCCACCAACCCGACCGGCACCACCCGGCCGACGGCGGTGTCGAGCAAGCTCACCGACGTGGTGAAGATCCAGACCGCCCGCTACAGCTGGGCCAACCACAGCCTGCTGATCGAGGCCACGTCCTCCGATGAGGTGGCCGTGCCGGACATGGTCGCCCAGGGTTACGGCCGCCTGTCGAAGACCGGCACCCTGCAGCGCATCACCGTGGCCGACCTGACCCAGCCACCCGCCACCGTGACGGTGAAATCCGCCGCCGGCGGCAGCGACACCGAGCCGGTCGTGGTGGTCGGCAGCGCACCGGACACCGGTGAAAACCAAGCGCCGCTGGCGGTCGCCGACACCGGCAGCACCAGCTTCGGCGTGCCCATCACCCTCAGCCTGCTGACCAACGACAGCGACCCGGACGGCAACGTGCCGCTGTCCATCACCGCGCTGACCCAACCGGCCGCCGGCCAAGGCACCGTCGCTCTGAACGGTACCACCTCGGTGGTCTACACGCCGCCTGCGGTGGTCAACGCGCCGCTGACCGCGACTTTCACCTACAAGGCCCAGGACAGCAAAGGCCTGGCCTCGGTGAACCCGGCCACCGTGACCGTCAGCGTGGCACCGAACCGGCCGCCGACCGCCGTCGCCGACAGCGTCGCCACGTTGGGCGTGGCGATCCCGATCAACGTGCTGGCCAACGACACCGATCCGGAAGGCAACGTGCCGCTGGGCGTCGCCAGCCTGACCCAGCCACCGGCCGGGCGCGGCACCGTGAGCACCGACGGCACCGTGATCACCTACACCCCGCCGGCCACCGTGACCACGGCCTTCACCACGACCTTCACCTACATCGCCCGGGACAGCTTCGGCGCCCAGTCGACGCCGGCGACGGTCACCGTGCAAGTGTCGCCACGGCCGGCGGCGGAGACCTTCACCATCACCACCTCGACGGTGCAGGCGCGCTCCGGCAACCGCTTCAACTGGGACTTCGCCGGCACCTCATCGGTGACCACCGGCAACACCATCACCGTGCAGGTCACCACCCCGACCGGGCTGGTCACCCTCGGCACGACGACGGTGCCGGTCACCGGTCGCTGGCGGCTGACGCTCAACAACACGAACGTGGTGCCGTCGGCCAACCCGACCGCCACCATCCGCTCGTCCCAGGGCACCGTGCGCACGGTGTCGGTGACCACGCTGTAGGCCTTCGCCCCATCCGCCTGCGGGTGGATGGGGCAAGCCCCCGGACCGCCTGAACGACACAGGACAACGCCATGAACACGCCGACCGCCGCCCTGCTGTGCCTGCTCGCCCTGTGCGGCGGTGCGGGCGCGCGCGCCGACGACCTGATGGACAACGATGACCTGGCCCCCTCGGCCGACCTCGGCGAACTGCCCCCACCTGTGGGCCAGCAAGCGCTGATCGACCAGAACGGCCAGGCCAACATCGCCCTGCTCTCGCAGAACGGTCAGTCACTGCTCGGGCGGATCGTGCAGTCGGGCAGCAACCAGGAGGCGTACATCCTGCAACAGGGCAGCGACCTGATGGCGCAGATCACCCAGAACGGTTCCGGCAACGCCGCCTCGATCACCCAGGCCGGCAGCCACAACCGCGCGCAGATTTCGCAGAACGGCAACAACAACGACGCCAGCATCGAGCAGGCCGGCACGGGGCTGCAAAGCGCCGTGACCCAGTCGGGCAACGGCATGAGCGTCTCGGTCAAGCAATACCGCTAAAGCACTGCAATCATCGGAGAGTTCATCATGTTCAAATTGACGCCCCTCACCGCCGCCATCCTGGTCATGATCAGTGCCCAGGCCATGGCCGACGACAGCCTTTCCACCCAAAGCCAGGCCGGCACCGCCAACATCGCCGATGTGAAGCAGACCCAGGCCCCGTTCAGCACCGCCACCCAGACCCAGTTCGGTGAGGGCAACAACGCCGCCGCCGTGCAGGATCACGCCACCAGCACCATCACCCAGGACGCGGTCGGCGACTACAACGCCGGCTACGCCGAACAGCTCTACGAAGACAACGGCACCATCACCCAACAACAGGTCGGCACCTTCAACACCGCGCACGCCAGCCAGTCCCTGGGCTTCGGTTCGCCCAACACGGCGCTGCAGCAACAGCAAGGCAGCGGCAACTTCTCGTTCATCTACCAGGACTCGCAGAACGGCAGCGAAGGCAAGACCTTCCAGTACGGCGACAGCAACGAAGCCAACATCGAGCAGCTGTATGAAGGCAGCGGCAACAGCTCGGTGATCACCCAGTACGGCACCGCCAACTACGGCACCGCCGAGCAGGTCACCCACAACGGCGGCACGATCGGCATCAACCAGGCCGGCGACTCCAACTACGCCTACGGCGACCAGCGCAACGGCACCGGCGGCACCATCACCATCAACCAGTTCGGCACCCTCAACGGCACCGAAATCTGGCAGGACTCGCAACTGGCGAGCCAGGCCACCATCAACCAGTACGGCGACGGCAACGAAACCGTGGTGGACCAGAGCTACGGCGAAAACAACACCGCCGCCGTCACCCAGGTCGGCAACCTGAACGCCATCTACGCCGACCAGTTCGAGTCGGTCAACTCGACGCTGGCGCTGTACCAGGTGGGCAACGGCAATGTCCACTTCACCTACCAGAACGGCGACGGCCACGTGCTCAACGCCACCTCGGCGGGCAACGACAACAAGGTCTACGCCAGCAACTGGAAAGGCCCGCAGCACGGCGGCCAGTTCGGCAGCAACCAGCGCGCCACGGTCACCCAGGCCGGCAACGGCAACATCGCCAGCTTCACCCAGGACGGCGTCGGCCACACCATGACCACCCACCAGACCGGTACCGGCAACAAGACCACCGTCAGCCAGGCCGAGTCCTACAACGAGCTGTACTTCGACCAGAACGGCAGCGACAACATCCTCATCGCCGACCAGCGCGGCACCACCAACCTGATCCAGGGCTCGTCGAACGGCTCGGGCAACAGCGCCGAGTTTGATCAGTCCGGCTCCGGCAACCAGGCCTACACCGCGCAGCTCTACGGCAGCGACAACCAGATCAGCGTGAAACAGGCCGACACGATGAACGTGGCGTACGTGACCCAAGGCGGCACCGGCAACATCGCCACCGTGGATCAGAGCGGGATGACCCAGACGGCGAACATCCAGCAGTTCGGGTCGGCGAACCAGGCGACGGTGTTGCAGCAGTAAGGGTTGGGCGTAATAAAAGCCGCGATTGCGTTGTGCGATCGCGGCTTTCGCAAGAGTGATCGTACCGACATCAGGTGAAGCGAACGAGGCGCGTGCTTGCCATCCGAATCAACTCCCTCAGCGTGGCGCACGCAGTGGGCTATCCGTCGTCAGACTGTCGGCCCAGACGTGTACGACCTGATGATCGATAACACGCCCGGCGTCCACATCCGCCAGCGCTTCAAGCGTCAGGTGCTCCTCCATCCAATCAATTTTTTTGGCCAGTTCCAGTTGAACATGGGCGGCCATGGCATGAGTCTTTTCTGATTTGGCCATTCTGCTTTACCCGAAGTTTTCCAATCCCGATTTCTGAATTCAGCGACAGACACAGGCTAGGGCCCGGACTTCCGAGGGACAACCTGAAAACCTTGTGGGAAGGATCCGCGAATTCGCAACATCATTTAAACAATCCAGAGCTGAAATGCAGTCCGGCTGTGGATGCTTCAGCCAAGGGCTGGTCGGCTTTCAGGCCGCCATCGCCAGCAGGCTGGCTCCTACAGAAGAAGGGTGGATTCGAGAAAAATGCGGATTTTTCCGACCGAATTTGCAGGTTGCCCCTCGGAAGTGCGCCGTCCAGGATCGGCAGGCATCCACCTGAACCTCACGGAGCGTTTCCCCTATGCAACTCATCCCGTCAGCGACGACAGCGTGCCCGTTACCGAATAGACTGCCGGGCATTGCGCCCGGAGGCCCTATGACCGACCCGACCCTCATCGACCCGCTGTGCCCAGTCGTTTCAGACCTTGAGCCCGAAGAGCAGGCGGCCAGTTATGACCGGTGGTTCAGGGCCAAGGTCCAAGCCTCCCTCGATGACCCTCGCCCGAGCATTGCCCACGATCAGGTGATGGCCGAAATGCAGGCCCTGATGGAAGCGAAGCGCAAAACCCACGATGCAGATTGAGTGGCAGCCTGAAGCACGGGCTGAACTCCTGCAGATTCTTGAACACATCAGCGACCGGCACCACGCAGCGGCCATGAAGCTCTTCAAGGGCATTGAAGCCGCTACCTCCAAACTGACTGTGCATCCTTGTCTCTATCGATCAGGTCGGGTTGCCGGCACACGGGAAATCGTTGTGCACCCCAACTATCTGGTCATCTATCAAGTGGCGGATCACGTGCGAGTCTTGAGCGTCTTGCATGCGCGTCAGGAAGATCCCTGACACCGCTGTCAGCCACTGTGGCGAAAGAGCTTGCTCTCTCACCACAGGGGATCCTTGTCAGCTCAACGCATTCAGGTCTTAGGCTCGACGTTATCCAGCGCCTGGCCCACCGCCACCTCACTCAACATCACCAGTTGCGCGATGCCCAGCGCGGTGCGGCGGTGACCGTTGTCCAGGGTGGCGGCGAAGTTGTTGAGCATCTCCGAGGCCGAGCCCAGGTTCTCGCTGGCGTTGGCCAGCAGGGATTCGGTGTCGTAGACCGGGTTGGGCAGGTACATGGGATCCGCATCGCTGGGGGCGGCCATGATCCGGGCGGTCGGGTTGAGGTAGTGGTCGAGGGCGCGCTCCGCGGCTTCGTTGAGTTTGCGTGAGTCGATGGATTCGTAGGGGGATGCGGGATCGGTGGTGGGGGTTACAGGAGGGTTGGGTGTGGGTTTGAACATAGGTGAAGACCTCTGCTGAAAAATGGAGCTGGCCCATTCGATTTCCAGGCGAAGGGGTGGCAGCTGTACGCAGGCTGGAAATCCGGGAGCAGAGAACCCGGCAGACACGAAGGTCTCCTACGCACAGCCGCCATGACAGAGCGCACACCGTGAAGGTGCGCAAGCATACGTCATGAATGGCGCTTTTGCGTTCTGCATTCCTCGGACTTCCAGGCCCGGTCGCTGAGTTGGCAGCGACAGACACAGGCTAGGGCCCGGCCTTCCGAGGGACAACCTGAAAACCTTGTGGGAAGGATCCGCAAATCAGCAACATCCTTTAAACAATCTAGAACTGAAATGCAGTCTGACTGGGGGTGCTTCAGCCAAGGGCTGGTCGGCTTTCAGGCCGCCATCGCCAGCAGGCTGGCTCCTACAGAAGAAGGGTGGATTCGAGAAAAATGCGGATTTTTCCGACCGAATTTGCAGGTTGCCCCTCGGAAGTGCGCCGTCCAGGATCGGCAGGCATCCACCTGAACCTCACGGAGCGTTTCCTCCATGCAACTCATCCCGTCAGCGACGACAGCGTGCCCGTTACCGAATAGACTGCCGGGCATTGCGCCCGGAGGCCCTATGACCGATCCACTGTGCCCAGTCGTTTCAGACCTTGAGCCTGACGAACAGGCGGCCAGTTATGACCGGTGGTTCAGGGCCGAGGTGCAGGCTTCCATCGATGACCCGCGCCCGAGCATTGCGCACGAGCAGGTGATGGCCGAAATGCATGCCCTGATGGAAGCGAAGCGCAAAACCCACGATGCCGATTGAGCGGCAGCCTGAAGCACGGGGCTGAGCGCCTGCAGATTCTTGAACACCTCAGCGACCGCCACCACGCAGCGGCCATGAAGCTCTTCAAGGCCATTGAAGCCGCTACGTCCAGATTGACTGTGCATCCCGGTCTCTGTGGCGAGGGACCTTGCTCACCTTGCTGTCAGGTCAACGCATTCAGGTCTTAGGCTCGACGTTATCCAGCGCCTGGCCCACCGCCACCTCACTCAACATCACCAATTGCGCAATGCCTAGCGCGGTGCGGCGGTGGCCGTTGTCCAGGGTGGCGGCGAAGTTGTTGAGCATCTCCGAGGCCGAGCCCAGGTTCTCGCTGGCGTTGGCCAGCAGGGATTCGGTGTCGTAGACCGGGTTGGGCAGGTACATGGGATCCGCATCGCTGGGGGCGGCCATGATCCGGGCGGTCGGGTTGAGGTAGTGGTCGAGGGCGCGTTCCGCGGCTTCGTTGAGCTTGCGGGAGTCAATGGATTCGTAGGGGGATGCGGGATCGGTGGTGGGGATTACGGGAGGGTTGGGTGTGGGTTTGAACATGGCGTCTTACTCTGTTTGATGAGTCGGAGCTGGCCCATTCGGTTTCCGGACGAAGGGGTGGCAGCTGTACGCAGGTTGGAAACCCGGGAAACAGAGAAACCCGGACGACCCGAAGGCCCCCCACGCACAGCCGCCATAACAGAGTGCACACCCAAAAGGTGCGCAAGCATACGTCATGAAAGGCGACCGCTGCGTTCTGTTTTACCCGGGGTTTCCAATCCCGATCGCTGAACTCAGCGACAGACACAGGCTAGGGCCCGGCCTTCCGAGGGACAACCTGAAAACCTTGTGGGAAGGATCTGCAAATCAGCAACATCCTTTAAACAATCTGGAACTGAAATGCAGTCCGGCTGTGGGTGCATCGGCCAAGGACTGGTCGGCTTTCGGCCGTCATCGCCAGCAGGCTGGCTCCCACAGGGGATTGGGGTGGTCAGGGAGAGGTTAGGCTGGTTCCCGCAAGGAATCGGGTGCAGTCAGGTAGAGGTAGGTCGGCTGTCGGGCCGCCATCGCGGGCAAGCCCGCTCCCACAGTGTTCCGGGGTGTGCACACCTTTCCCTGTGGGAGCCAGCCTGCTGGCGATGGCGTCAGTGCGGACAACGCAGGCTCAGATCAAGACAGGTGCTCCCACAGGGGACAGGGTGGTTCGGTAGAGGCCTGGCTGGCTCTTGCCGTCGAGCGCTCGACCCGAGAGCCGAGAGCCGAGAGCCGCCAAGCCCAAGCTCACTCCGCCTCAGGATCCACCTTATTCTGCGTCAGGTAACGGTTCAGCGTCTCGTCCTGCGAAGGCGCCGAGTTGTCCCCCGCCACCTGCCACAGCCGCCGTTCGATGCCCTGCGCCAGCAGGTGCCCCACCGCCGCCTCGATCGCCGACAGCACGCAGAGCTGCGCCGGTTCGTTGGTGGTGTAGCCGACCTCGGCCTCCAGCAGCTTCTTGAACTCGATGAACTTGAACACCCCGGCGCTGCGGCCCACGGAGTAGATGGTCTTGCTGGTCATCACGTTGGCCAGCACCTGCCCGCTGCGCACGTCCACCGCCCGCAGGTTGACGGTCACCTGGTCGACCCGGTACTCGCGGGACAGGTCGATCCCCAGGTAGCGCGCCCCTTCCCCGCCGCTGCGCACGTTGGTGTCGTAGGCGATGATCCCGCCTTCGAGCATCATGTTCGCCGCCTGCAACGGCGGCAGCTCGCCCTGGATGTTGACCGGGGTGTTGGGCTTCTTCTGCGAGGCGCGGATGATCTTGCGCTCGGTCAGCAGGTTCTGCAGCCCTTCGCGCTCCAGCACCACGAACCAGCCGCTGGCCTGCAAGGCGTCCATCAGCATGCTCGCCGCGCCCTGGGTGACGCTGGTGGAGAACGAGCTGGCCGGGGTCGGCTTGTACTGTCCGGTCTGGTCACGGAAGCCGTACACCACCGCCATCAGGCGGCCCTTGGGCCGCGGCATTTTCAGAAGGTCGTAGTAGGTCGAGGCCCTGGGGGTCAGGGTCGGGGTTTCGGTGTCCTGCTCGGCCGGCATCGGCTCGCGCAGACCACACCCTTGCAATGCCGCCAACATCAGCCCTAGCGCAATTATTTTTTTCATGTCCTGCACTCCCCGGAACGCTCATCCCGTCATGGGTTGAGGCCGTTAACCTGAATTTCCGAAACCTCACCGGTCGCTCGGTCGGTCACTTCAATGCTCAGTGCCCCGGAGTCGTCGATGACGTTGACGATGAATGCGTCGGTGGACAGGCTCCCCGTGTTGCCGGTGGAGATGTTGTCCAGCAGTTGTCCCAGCAGCCGTGACTGCAATTGGCTGGTGAAGCGCTCCAGCGCGGAGGTGCCGGCCACGGTCGTGCGGCGCTTGAGATCCGGATCGTCGTGGTCGTTCTGGGCCTGGGCGTTGTTGAGCAGCCAGGTGCCGTTGAGCGGGTTGCCGCCGAACGACGGGTTGACCGGCGTGTAGACCAGTTCGGTGGCCTGGACGGCGGCGCAGCCGGCCAGGCCGATCAGCCATCCTGCGATCCAGGGTGCGCGGCGCCGTGAGAACGTTGTCGTGTTCATAGTTCGTCCTTCTCAAGGTCGGTGGTGTCCTGCAACAAGGTCTCCAGCTTGCGCTGGACAACCTGGCGTCGAACCCAGTCGGCGGCCTCGTAGGCCTCGTCCTTCAGTTCCACGGTGTTCGGCGGCAGGAAGCGCCGATAGACCAGGCGTTGCTGATATTCCACGGTCACCAGGCTGCCCCAGCGCGCGTCGGGCCGCTCGCGCACCACCAGGTTGAAGTCCATGGGGCTGGTGTCGCGCAGGCGTTCGCTGAACAGGTAGTAAAAGTCATGGCCGATGTGCGAGATCGTGTCGTCGACGATGAAGCCCATCATTTCGTCTTCTTCGCCGGCCTGGGCGCAGCACGCCGCCAGGACGAGGATCAGCGCACAGCAGAACCGGCCGTTCATGGCTGCAGCGCCTGCGGCAGGGCCGACGGGTTCTTGGCCGGGCCGTTGGTGCCGTCGAGGAAGGCCTTTTCGGCGACGAACTGCCAGTCCGAGTAGCGGGTCATGCCTTCGAAGTCCGACCACTGCGCCGGGAAGTCCGCCTGCTTGAGCGGCGTCTCGGTGGAGGGGCTGTTGATCCCGGTGATGCGCCCGTCGAAGCCGCGCTGCAGCGCCCATTCGCCGCCGCCCACCGGATCCGGGTACAACCGGCGCAGGTGGTGCCGGGGCTCGGGAAAGCGCTCGTCCTGCAACAGGTCCGCCAGCTCCTTGGGGTACTGCGCCAGCCCCGGCGAACTGCGGTAGTAGCTGCGCAGCGCCTGGGCGTACTGGCTGCCCACCCACAGCAGCTGCTGCTCCCGGTCGCGCCGCGACACCGTCGACCATAGCTCGCCGGCACTGGCCAGGCCCATGCCCATCAGCACGATCAGGAACAGCACGCCCAGGTAGGTGAACCCACCCTGCCCCGCGCGCTCACCACTCCGAATACTGGCTGCCATCACGCGCCCTCCCGGTGGCTCCGCTCTTGATGTCGGCCACGCCGCCCGCCACGCCGTCCGGCGGCGCGACCAGCACCCATTGGTCCTTGCGCTCGGTGATCGGGTCGAGCGGCGCGTTGCGCAGGTAACGCAGCTCCACCAACTGGTCGATCGAGTCGGGGTAGCGCCCGGTGTCGCCGTAGTAGTGGTCCAGCGCCTCGCGCATGGCCGACAGGCTCTGGCGCAGGGTGGTTTCCTTCGAGGCCTCCAGGCTGTTGAAGTAGCGCGGCAAGGCGATGGTCATCAGGGTCGCGATGATCGCCATCACCACCATCAGTTCCAGCAAAGTAAAGCCCTGTTCCCGGCGCATGAGGTTCACCACTCGCGGTAGGCGATGCCGTTGAGGCCCTTGCCCCGCGCCTTGGAGTAGACGTCGAACACGTCTTCGCCGTCGCGCGGGTTCTGGGCCGAACTGTTGTAGGCGCGCAGGCCCCAACCCCCTTCGTCGTCACGCTTGGCCGGCACCAGCGGGTCACGCGGGATGCGGCGCAGGAAGTAGAACTTGGCGCCCTTGGCGCTGCGCACGTCGCGCACGCCGTCCACCAGCACCTTGAGGTTCGGCGGGTAGCCGCTGCTGTTGAGCGACTTCTCGATGTAGCCGGCGTCGAAGGCGCGCTTGTAGGCGTCGATGCCGTCGCGGATCTGGTACAGCGCCGTGCGCAGCTCCTGCTCCTTGCCCCGACGCACCAAGGTTTCGGTCAGGGGCGCGGCCATGCCCGCCAGCAGGCCGATCAGGGCCAGCGTCACCACGACTTCGATCAGGGTGAAACCGCGCTCGGTGTTCATGATCAAGGCTTCTCGACGGTGACGCGGGTGGTGGCGACCGCCGCCCCGCCCAGTGCACGAGGCTGTACGGAAGGCGCTGGGGTGGCCGCCTGCATCGAGCGGTCCGGCGCCTGGATGTGCATGCTGGTTTCGGTGCCGGTGGGGAACTCCATGTCCGACGGGCTCTGGTACGGCAGGTTGCGCACGATGCGCGGGGTGATGGAGAGCACCAGTTCCGACTTGCCGACGGTGTCCTTGTTGCTGCCGAACAGCCGGCCCAGGCCGGGGATGTCGCCCAGGCCCGGGATCTTGTTGCCGGTGGCGCCGTGGTCGTTGCGCACCAGCCCGGCGAGGATCTGCGTCTCGCCGTCGTGCAGGCGCAGCGAGGTCTGGGCGTTGCGGGTGTCGACCTGCACCGGGATCGTGCCCTGGCGGGTCGGCTCCAGCGGCGTGGCGTTGCTGACCTCCAGCGCGATCTTGATCGCCACTTCGTTGTTCAGGTGCACGGTGGGCTGCACTTCAAGCTTCAGGCCGACGTCGAGGTAGGTGACGCTTTCGGTGATCACCGGTCCCTGGGTCGAGGGCACCGAGGTGGCGCTGATGATCGGCACCCGCTGGCCGATGTGGATGCGCGCCTGCTCACGGTTGCTGACGCGGATCACCGGGCTGGCCAGGGTGTTGATGTCGTTGTCCTGGGCGTTGATCTTGGCCTGGGGCGACGGCGCGATGGAGATGCGGTCGGAGTTGATGCCCTTGAGCTGGCCCAGCAGGGTCACCGGCGAGCCGTCGCTGTTGACCACGCCGAAGGTGCTCGGCCATTGCAGGCCCAGGTCGAGGATGCGCTGGCGGGCGACTTCCATCACCTCCACCTCCAGCACCACTTCGGGGTTGGACTGGTCCTGGGACTGCAAGAGTTTCTCGGCCATGCGCACCGCGTCTTCGGTGTCGCGCATGGTCAGGGTGTTGAGGCGCTCGTCGACGAACACGTCGCGGGTCTTGAGCATGGTCTTAATCATGTTCAGCGCGGTGTTGGCGTCGATGCTGGTCAGGTAGAACGTGCGCATCACCAGCTCCTGGTAATCCTTGAGCTTCTGCGGCGAGTCCGGGTAGATCAGCAAGGTGTTTTCGTTCACCACTTTCTGGTGCAGCTGGTTCTGTTGCAGCAGCAGTTGCACGGCGTCTTCGATGCGCACGTCACGCACGAAGATCGTGGCCTTGAGGTCCGGGCGCAGGTCCTTGTCGAAGATGAAGTTCAGGCCGGCGACCTGGGACAGCACCTCGAACACGGTCTTGAGGTTGGCTTCGCGAAATTCCAGGGTCACCGGCCGGTCGAGCCGGGTGCGCAGCTGCGGGTACTGCACGACGTTGCGGCTCTGCACCAGGCGGATGTTGCCTTGCAGCTCCAGCGCGCCCTCGTTGGTGGGGTCGAGTTCGAGGATCTGCTTGACCTGCCGGTCGGCGCCGTAGATGTCGCCCCGGCGCAGGTCGCCGCGGGCCAGTTCGAGCTTCTCGTCCATGCTGCGCAAGTAGTCGAGCTGGCGCAGGGCGTCCTGGGCGCGGCGGTTGTTCGGCTCGATGGTCAGCACCCGGTTGTAGGCGGTGCGGGCCGAGGCGAAGTCCCGCCGCGAACGGTCGGTGTCGCCGGAGGTCAGCAACGCGGTGATGGCCTTGGCCCGGCCGCTGTTGAGCGCCAAGTGCAGCTCGGTGTCGCGGGGGTTCTCCCGCAGGCCTTCCTCAATCCGGGCCAGGCCCGCCTCGTACTGGCCCTGGTCGATCAGGTCGGCGGCCTCCTTGTTGGCCACCTGGGCCGAGCTGCACGCGGCCAGCCCGGCGCACAGGCCCAGGCTCATCAGCAAACGGGATCTGTTCATTGCGTACTCCCCACAGACAAGGTCTGCGACAAATGCAAAGGCAGGTAGACCAGGCTCAGTTCCAGGTCGGAAATGCCGGTGATCTTCCAGGTGTCGTCGATCACATCGCCGTTGCGCACGACGTAGATCTTCTCGCCGTCCTGCAGGAACACCTGCAGGTCGCTGCGGTCATGCAACCGGCCGACGAACTGGAACGGCACCGGCGGCAGGCTCGGGGCTTGCACCGCCGTGGCCGGGTTGACGGGTTGCTCGGTGACCGTGGCCAGGGTCGGCGCAGGCTTCCAGGACTGAGCGGCGAACAGGTCGCCGGCCGGCCCCAGGTCCTTGATCGGCGCGGCGTCGGCCTTCGCGCCACCGGCGGTCGGCGCGCCCCGGCCAGCAGTCTTGGCCGGGGTGGCCACCGCGAGGTCGGCCGACTCGCTGTCTTCGCCCGGGCCGAAGTATTCCGGCAGCCAGGCCAGCGCCGCCGCCACGCCGAAGAACGCCACCCACCCGACGATGCGTTTGGTGTCCATCACGACCTCGACAGGTAAAGGGTCAAACGGATCCGGCCGGTGAGGTCGGTGTCGGCGATCTTCTTGCGCTGGAACTCGACGTCCTCCACCACCACCGCCGGCAACTGGCCGAGCAAGGCATGCAGGAAACGGCGCAGCTGCGGATAGCTGCCGCGCACCGGCAGCAGGATCTGGTAGCGCGCCAGATGGGTCTTGGGATCGACGCCCAGGGCGTATTCGCCGCGGGCCAGGGTGATGCGCTCCTGGGCCGCCAGGGCGTAGATGCGGTCGATGGCGACGGTGGCCTGGGGCTGGGCCGGCAACTTGTTGCGAAAGTCGTCGAGCTGGCGCTGCGGCACCACCGGCGGCGCGATGCTGCCGTCCTCGACCTTGGCCAGGTACTCGGTGGCCTCCTCGGTCTGGCGGCTCAACTGTTGCAGCGAGTGCCAGCCCGGCAGCAGGCCGCCCAGGGCCCAGGCCAGCGCCACCAGCAACAGGGCCAACCCGGCCACGCCCGGCACGCCGAGGCCTTGCAGGTATTCGTGGACGATCAGTCTAGGGATTCGCATCGCCCATCTCCCAGGTCGCCGACAGGTTGAACTGCACCGGGTGCTCCGGCGATTTCACGACGATTTCGTGGCTCAGCAGCGACACGTCCGACAGCTCGTCGCTGGCCTCCAGACGCTTGTGGAAATCGAGCATCGCCTGCAGGTCCCGGGCCTCGGCGCTGATGCGCACCTGGCCCTTGCGTGCGTCCGGGGTCAGACTGAGCAAGGCGATGTCGCCCCGGGGCATGGCTTCGAGCATGGCGAACAGGCGTTCCCACGGGCGGCGCAGCTGCTGCGACACCTTGCGCATCTCGGCCAGGTTCTGCGCCTGTTCGCGGGTCTCGGCCGGGGTCAGGCTGGCCTTCACGCCGCTGTCGCCGGTGAGCTTGCGCTGGGTGTGCTGCAAATGGCCTTGCTGTTGTTCGGCCTGGGCGCCGAGGTGCTGCTGCACGCCGAAGCACACCAGCGCCAGCAGCGCGCCGCCGCCCAGCAGGCTCCAGCCCAACGGGCCGGAACGGGGACGGGGCTGGAAATCCAGATTCAGGGCGCGCATGTCAGGCCACCGCCCGGGACATGACGTACAAGCCGTCACGCACGGTCATCGAGTCGTCTTCGAGGGTGCGCACCTGCACCCCGTCGATCTCCGGCTGCGCATCGAGGCGCGCCGGGGCGTGCAGGTAGACGTTGAACGGACGCTCGCTGGCGCTGGCCTGCAATTGCCGCTCGCGGCCCACCAGCGCGGCCAGCGCCGCATCGCTGTCGCTGCCGCCCACCGAACGCACCGCCGTCCAGCGCCCTTCCCGGGCCAGCAGCAACACGCTGCGCTGCGGTTCGGCGACCACGAACAAGAAATCGCCGGCGTCGAGGCTGCGGTCGAAGCGGTTGAACGCCGTCATCAGGTACGGCTGCACCGAACGCAGGCGCAAGCCACGCCCGGCGACCAGTGCACGCAGACGCTCCAGCAAGTCCTGCGGCAAGGCGCTGGCGATGCGGTCGTGGCCCGCAGGCTCGGCGGACAGCACCAGGCTCCAGGGTTGGGTCGGCGCGCCGAACAGGTCTTCGAAGCACAGCTGGGCGAAGCCGCGCAGTTCCTCGGGGGTGCAGATCTGCTCGCTCCACGGCACCAGGCAGAAACGGCTGAAGTGCCCGGAGACCACCACGCACAGCTCGGCGCCGGCCTTGGCGTGTTCGCCGAGCAGGCAGTCGAGGGTGTCCAGCGCCACCGCGTAGCTCTGGAAGCCTTCGTCGATGTAGCCGACGCTGCCCAGCCACAGGGTCTCGCTGCCCCGCCGCTGCCCCAGGCCCACACCGCTGGCGCCGAGCACGGCGACAAAACGCTCACGCGATAAAAGTGACACGATTGATCTCCTCCAGCGTAGTGCGGCCGTGTTCCACCAGTTCCAGCGCCGATTCGCGCAGCAGGCGCAGACCGCGCTCGCAGGCCAGGGCCTTGATCCGGGTGATGGGTTGGCGTTCGACGATCATCTGCCGCAGCTCGTCGTCCAGGTGCAGCAGTTCGGCGATCGCCGTGCGCCCGCGGTAGCCACTGCCCCGGCAATGGCCGCAGCCCTTGCCGTGGACGAAGCGGTAATGGCCGACCTTGTGCGGGTCGAGGCCCGAGGCGCGCAGCTCTTCTTCGCTGGGTGTCACCGGCGCGCCGCAGCTCGTGCACACCAGGCGGATCAGGCGCTGGGCCAGCACCGCGTTGAGCGCCGAGACCAGGCTGTAGGGGTCGATCTCCATCTGGGTGAAGCGGCCGATCACATCGAACACGTTGTTGGCGTGGATGGTGGTGAACACCAGGTGCCCGGTGAGCGCCGACTGCACGGCGATCTGCGCGGTGTCCGGGTCGCGGATCTCGCCGACCATGATCTTGTCCGGGTCGTGGCGCAGGATCGACCGCAGGCCGCGGGCGAAGGTCAGGCCCTTCTTCTCGTTGACCGGGATCTGCAGCACGCCCGGCAACTGATATTCCACCGGGTCTTCGATGGTGATGATCTTGTCCACCCCGTGGTTGATCTCGGTGATCATCGCGTAGAGGGTGGTGGTCTTGCCGCTGCCGGTGGGGCCGGTCACCAGCACCATGCCGTAGGGTTCGGCGGCCAGCCTTCGCAGTTGGCGCAGGGTCTCGTCCTCGAAGCCCAGGGCCTGCAGCTGCACGCCGCAGACCTTGTCGGCCAGGTCCTGCTTGTCCAGCACCCGCAGCACGGCGTCCTCACCGAAGATGCTCGGCATGATCGACACCCGGAAGTCGATCTGCCGGCCGCTGATGCCGATCTTGAAGCGACCGTCCTGGGGCACGCGCTTCTCGCCGATGTCCAGTTCGGCCATGACCTTGACCCGGGAAATCACTTGCTCGGCGAACTCGGTGCCCTGGATCTTGCTGATGTTGTTGAGCACGCCGTCGATCCGGTACTTGATCACCAGCCCGTTGCCGGTGGTGCCGAGGTGGATGTCGCTGGCGTGCATTTTCAGCGCGTCGTAGAGGGTCGAGTTGACCAGTTTCACCACCACGCTGGCGTCTTCGCTGATGCTGGTCAGGGACAGGCTCTGCAAGGTGTCGGTCTGGGTGCCGGCGTCGGCCTGGGCGTTGAGCGACTCCACGGCGTGGAAGCTTTCTTCGTGGCGGGCCAGGTAGGCGCTCAGGTCGTCGGCGTGCACCAGGTACAGCGGCGCGCCGTGCAGGCATTCGTCGATCCAGGCCAGGCGCGCGCTGTCGAAGGGGTCGGCGAACACGCCGATGACCTCGTCGCGGTGGCGCAGCAGGATGAATTCACGTTTGAGGCATTGCGCGAGGGTGACCCGGTCGAACACCGGGACGGCCGAAAACAGGCTGTCGGTGTCGAGCACCGGATAATGCAGGGTGGCGCCGAGGCTGGCGATGAACGGCATGGGCGCCAGTTCGCTGAGGCCGGCCAGGGCGTCGAGCATCCGTTCCCCGGAGCCGGCGGACCGTGCCCGGGCCTGGGCCAGTTGCTCAGCGGTGAAGCGTGCCGGGGCCTGCGCTTGCGGCACCGGCTCGGCCAACGGCGGTTCGACGACAACGGACAGACGATCCATGGCTTGCTCTCCAACGCCCGGGGCCGGGGGCCCAGTCGGCGCGGCAGGCCATTGCGGCGGGTGCCGGAACGTCTGATCGCGCCACTACTCCCCGGTGAGCATTTGGTCGTCATCCGGTGCCAGGGCGTCCGACTTGCTTCGTCGGCGATCCGCCAGCACCCAACTGCCATCGAACAACTGCAACGGGAAGCTCTCGGTCTTGCTCTGGCGTCGTTCGACGAACCCTTGCGAAGGGCTCGCACCGGGTCTCGCGCTGCGCTCGATCCCCAGCAGGTCACAGATCGCCCGCGCCAGTTCCGCCAACGGGAACGGCTTGAACAGGATGTGGCTGACTCCCAGTTGCCGCGCCCGCTCACAGACTTCAGCGGTCGGGTGACCCGTTATCAGCACGAAATGACACGTCCTGTTCCGGCGGACGGCGTCGAGCACCTCAAAGCCTTCCATATCGGGCAAGCGGTAATCGAACACCATCACATCGGGGGCGAAGGTCTCGGCCTGGCCGATCCCGTCCGCGCCGTCATGTGCAATCCGGACGTCCAGCCCCTGCGTCGACAGGTAAACCTGAAGGTTTTCCGCCAACTGCTGTTCGTCTTCGACAACCAGTACTTTGTTAACCAAGGTGGACTCCTTGAAACCGCAGGTCCGGCAGTGGAAACCTCGGGCCGGGCCTGGTGGAGTGCGCCTCGCCAGAGGTAACGCACACTTCATGCCAGGCCGGGTGCCGGTCATTTTCTGTTTTCATGTCCTTGAATTGAATGGAAATGCCCGCTCGTCCCGGTACCCCGTTCCCCAGAAACGGGGAAGCACCTGAATGGGCATCGAAGCCATTCCCCACTATTGGGGGGGAACCTTCAGTCGTCGTCAATGCGTTCGATCCTGTTCTGCGCCCGCAATTGCGCGAGCGCCTGACGACGAGCCTGGGTCTGTCGCTGTCGGGCAAGGTAGGCCCTGACCGTTTCCAGCCCTTGCTCCTCTGGGACATCGGCCGCCTCCTTGTGGTTCTCGACGATGATCAAATGCCAGCCGAACGGTGTGCGCACCGCTTGGCTGAGTTCCCCGGGCCTCAAGGCAAACGCCGCCGCCTCGAACGCCGGCGCCATCTGCCCGCGGGCGAAGTAGCCCAACTGTCCGCCTTGGCTGGCCGTGGCATCTTGCGAGCCCTTTTGCGCGACGCTGGCGAAGCTTTCGCCCCGCACCACCGCCTCGCGCATCTGCATCAAGCGTAGACGCGCCGCCTCGACCGTGGCGGAATCGGCCTCCCGCGCCACCTTCACCAGAATGTGCCGGGCCTGCACCTGCTCCGGCGTGCCCATCTCGGCGCGGTGCTCCTCGAAGAAGGCGCGCACCTCTTGCTCGGCTGGATCGTCAGTGCGGGTCAGTTCGGCGAACATCCGTTGGGCCGCCAGTTCGCGGCGGGTGTACTCGGTGAACGAGGCCTCGTCGAAGCCGGCCTCTTGCAGGCGCCGGGAGAATTTCTCCGTGCCGCCGATGGCCTGACGGGTCTGCTCGACCTGCTGGCGCACGGTTTGCTCATCGACCTGCACCCCGCGCTTGCGCGACTCCTGCCACAGCAGTTCCTTGTCGATCAGCATCTGCAACGCCGCTTGCCGCAACTGTCTGTACGCCTTGGGATTGCGGATGCTCGCCACGGCGCGGCCCTGGTCTTCCAGGTATTCGGTGAAGTAGCGCTCCAGGCGGAATTCGGAAATGGCCTCGCCGTTGACCCGCGCGGCCACCGGTTCCTGACTGGCGAACGCCGCCGGGAGCCAGCCTGCGAACAGCAACAGCATCGTCTTGAGCTTCATGATCCATCGCTCCGGTCAGGGTGTGTCGACAACAGGTCTGTAGGGCGCCACCAAGTAAAAGCGCTGGTCGGGCAAATCGATCGTCACCACATGGGCCCCGCTCAGCCCCAACCGGCGTCCGGGGCCGAAGCTGATGCGCGGGGTCAGGCCGGTGTCGAAGTCGTGCAGGCCTTCCAGCGCCGCCACCAGTTTTTCGCGGCTGGCGTCGCGCCCGGCCTGCTTCATGCCTTCGCTGAACAGCAGCATCGAGGCGTAGGCGCCCACTTGCAGCACCGCGTGCTGGGCGCCGAGGCCCTGATGCTCGCGCAGCAAGGTCAGCGCCAGGCGCCCGGCCTGGGTCCAGTCGCTGGGCACGAACGGATAGGCCAGGAACACCCGCCGCGAGAAACCGTCCGGCACCTGCAACAGGTCCCCGGCCACCTGGCTCGACGCGGCGAACAGGTACGGCACCTGCCCGGCCTTCTGCAGCCCGTTCGCCAAGCGGCTGAACCCGCCGCCGCTGCCCAGGTAGAACACCGAACGCGAGCCCAGCGGCACCGTACCGGCGGCCGCGTCGTAGGCCTGCACCTGCACCTTCTGCCAGCCGTGGTTCTGCAGGTAGCGACCCAGGGCCTGGGCCGCCTGCGCCTGGCCCGGGTCGTCGGGATAGGCGATCAGCGTCGGCCCTTGCAGCACCCGCAGGCTGGCCGTGGCGTAGTCGGCCAGCGCGATCAGCTGCTCACGCAGGCCCGGCAACGGTTCGAAGATCTGCGGGCTCGACGGCATCGGGCCTTGCAGCGACAGCGGCCCGATCAGCGGCAGGCCGGCCTGTTCCAGGCGCGGCGCCAGTTCGCTGTCCAGCGCAGGCGCCAGCGGCGCGATCAGGGCGAACACGTGCTCGTCGTCGATCAGCCGTTGCAGGGCCTGTTCGGCGCTGGCCCGGTCGGGGCCGGGGTCGGCCACGGTCAGACGCAACTGCCGGCCATGGATGCCGCCCGCCTCGTTGATCCGCGCCACGCTGCCGTTGAGCACCGCCGCCACCGTCGCGCCCTCTTCGGCCAGCGGGCCCTGGCTGGGCAACAGGGTGCCCAGGTGCAGGGTGTCCGCCTCCAGCCCCGGGTCGCGCTCGTCGGCCAGGCGCTTGAGGTACGCGGTGAGGTTGCGCTGATCCTTCATCGACAACAGGAAGCGCGGCATGCTCGCATCCAGCCGATGGTTGCCGGGGTCGCGGCCCTGCTGGATCGCCCGCGCCAGGCTGGCGTCATCGTAGGCCGGATAGCGGCGGCCGTTGACCTGCTGGCCGTAGGCGCTGGTCAGCCGCGCCCAGTTCAGCTCCGGCGGGCGCACCCCGCCCTCGGGCCGGCCGAGGCCGTCGGCGCCGTGGCAGTTGGCGCACGGCAGGCTGGTGGCCGGCAGCAGCACATCCGCCGCGCCGACCCGCGCCATGATCGGCTCGCCGCTGGCCGACAGGCCTTCGCGGTACAGGCGCTTGCCGGCGCTTTCCTCGTCGGTCAGCGACAGCGCACCCGCGCCCAGGCTGGTTCCGGTGAGCAGAACCAAGACAAGCATGCGGAGGATCGCGACTGGAAATCCTGCGGGAGCGGTTTTCATGGCCAGGCCTCAGCGTCCGGCCACGGGCATCGTCAGCAGCTGCAAGCGCTGCGCGATGGCCGCTGCGGGGGCGTCGGGGCGGATCTTGCTCCAGCGCTTGTTGGCCACATCGCCGACGATCAACTGGGTGGAGTGCTGCTCCGGGGTCGGCACGATCTGGCCGATGCGGCCGAGCACCAGATCCATCTGCGCCTTGTCGCCGGTGAGAAAAAGCCAGTGAGGGTCATCGGCGCCCTGCTTCAAGGTGTAAGCCTTGAGCACCGCCGGCGTATCGCGCAGCGGGTCACTGGTAAGGGAAATGAAGGTGACGTCGTCGGCCTTGTCGCCCAGCAGCTCGCGCACTTCCTTGAGCTTGCGGGTGATCAGCGGGCAGGCGTCGTTGCAGCTGGTGAAGATGACGTTGAGCAGCACCACGCGGTTCTGCAGGGCGTCGCTGTAGAAGCGCTGGGTCTGGCCGTGCTGGTCGGTCAGCAGGGTGTCGGTGAACCAGGTCTTCGCGTCGTGGGTGCCTTTGGCCGGGGCGGCGCTGGCCGTGGCGGGGGCTGGCTGCACATGGCCCTCGTGGGCGAACGCCACCAGGCTGAAGATCCAGAAGCACACGGTCAGGGTGATCCAGTCGAGGGTTCTCATGGCTGTTGCTCCATGGCGATGGCCGTGTGTTTGGCGTGGGTGCGCAGGCCGCTGAGTTTCTCCACTTCCTTGGCCAGCAGGGCCGGATCGGTGAAGCCGTAGTAGCGCATCCAGTGGCGGCTGTTGCCGTCGCCGACGAGGATCAGCGGCTGATGGTTCTTGAAGTCACCGCTGAAACTGCCCAGGCCCTTGAGGGTGGCGTCGATGGACCGGGGCGAGCCGGTCAGCCAGCTCCAGCCCGGCCCCCGCTGGAAGGTGCGGGCGTATTCCTGCAGGCGCTTGGGGTCGTCGCGCTGCGGATCGATGCTGATCGACACCAACTGCACTTCGCCGCCGACCCGGGCGCCGAGCTGCTTCTGCACCTTGCCCATGATCGACGAGACCACCGGGCAGACCGTGGTGCAACTGGTGTAGATGAAACTCATGACCACGATCTTGTTGTGCACCAGGTCCTGTTCCAGGTGCACGGTCTTGCCGTTCTGGTCCACCAGGGGCACGTCGGCGAACTTGACCTGGGCGTGTTCCTGGGCGCTGGCGGCGGGTGCCTTGTGGCCGGCGTGCTCGTCCGTCGAATGGGCGCTGGCCGGGTGGATGCCGACGCTCAGCAGGCACAGGGTGAGCAGGCTGCGGGATGCGAATCGCTTCATGGTGGCGTCCTCGTCACTGAGTCTTGCCGGGCAGCACCCGGACACTGGCAAAGGTCTTGTCGTCGAAGCCGGCGCCCAGCGAGGCGGCGCGCACATGCAGGTACCACGCGCCGCTGCGGTCGAGGGTCACGGGGGCTTCGTAGATCCCGTCGGCGACTTCCAGCGCCGCCACCGTGCGGGGGCGCGAAGTGGGCGCGAGGAAGTAGCGCAGCTGCACGTCCTTCACCCCAGCGCGTGCGGTGTTCTGCTTGCCCTGCACGATGCGAAAGCGCACCACGTAGGGGTCGTTGAGCGCCACGGCGGTCTTGTCCAGCAGGAACTCGACCTTGGGCGTTCCGGCGTGCCGGGATTGAGCGCTGTCCGGCTCCACCTGCGCGGTGAAGCAATGAATGAGGTTCGGCTGGTTGAGCAGGAACGCCACGTCGAAGCGCCCGGCCGCCGGCAGCTTGACCCGCGCGCTGTACAGCCCCGGCGACACCTCGCGCAGGCTGCGGTCGACGACCAGCGCGGCCCGGGCCGACTGGCCCCGGTTGGGGTAGCCGGACATCGGCGCGTTCATGCCTTCGGCGTAGAAATAGGTGGTGTTGTCCACCGGGTTGACCACGAACACCGCGTTGTCGTCCCGCGCCACCGCCAGGCTCGATGCCAGCGGCAGATCCCCGGCCAGCCGCGGCGGCTGGGGACCTGCCTCGAACCCTTGGCTGATCGGCTGGCGCCCTTCGCCCAGGGACGCCAGGTTGATCATCGTGACCTTCGGCGACGCCAGGCCGCGCACGTAGGCGTAGGCCCGGGTGAACACCACTTGATAGGGTTCGGCGGACACCTCCAGGTCATGGATCGCCGCGTCGTTGGCGGCGTCGATCACTGTGGCGCGGTTTTCCACGGTGTTGAGCACCACACCGAAGCGGCCGTCGGCGCCGAAGCCCATCGGGCCCAGGCCCTGCTGCAGTTTGATCACCCGCCGCACCGCATGGCTGGCGCTGTCGATCACGGTCACGGTGCCGTCCTTGCCGTCGGCCACGTACACCGCGCCGGACAGCGGCGAATAGGCCACCGACAGCGGACTGGCGCCGGTCTTGACCTGTTTGAGCAGGCTGAGGCTGGCGACGTCGATGACGCTCAGGGTGCCGTCGTCGCGGTTGCTGACGAACGCGAAGCGGCTGTCCTTGCTGAAGGCGATTTCGTGGTGGCCGCGGCCGGTCGCCAGGTGTTTGAGCGGTTTGAGGCTTTGGGTGTCGATCACCGTGACGCCGGACTCATCGGCCTTGGCCGCGTTGTTGCCGACCCACAGCAGACGCTCGTCCGGCTGCAGCGCCACCCGCACCGGCTGGCGGCCGGCGGCGACGGAACCGCTCACCTTGAAGCGCTCGCTGTCGATCACCGCCACCTGTCCCGCCGCCGGCATCGACACGAACACCTGCTTGTTGTCCTTCGGCGTGACCCAGTCCATCGGCGGCCCGGCCAGTTCGATCCGCGCCAGGGTGCTGGTGATGCCGCCCACCGACACCGACGGGTCGACCACGGCGAGGCTGGCGTCGCGGTTCATCACCAGCACGAAATAGCTGTTGAGGTCGAGCAGCGGCCGTGCGCCGATGTTCGACTTGAGGAACACCCCGACCCGCGACTTGCAGCTGCGGTCGCGGCCCTGGGCCTGGTCGGCGGCGACGGCCTGCGGATCGATCCACGCCCCCGGCGCCACGCCGGACAGCGGCTGGCCGGAGGCGGCGTCGGTGATGCGGAACTGCACGTCGGCGAACTCGCCTTCATGCAGTGTGCCGTCCTCGGCGAGCGGCCGGAGCGCGAAGTCCACCTTCACCCCGTCCCGGGCCAGGGTCTGCACCTCGTCGGCCTGCGCCAGCGCACCGGCGAGCGCCAGCATCCACGCACTGATTCTGATGATCCAGCTCATACCGCACTCCCTCCGCCTCATGGCCAAACCCAACCGCCTGCACACCGCCCTGCCCCTACAGAGAATCCCCTCGCACACCGCCGCCCCCCTGTGGGAGCGGGCTTGCCCGCGATGGCGCCAGTTGCCGCACCATCCGATTCCGCGTCGTGCCCATCGCGAGCAGGCTCGCTCCTACAGAAAAGCCCCTGCCCACCGCCGCACCCTGTGGGAGCGGGCTTGCCCGCGATGGCGCCAGTTGCCGCACCATCCAGATCCGCGTCGTGCCCTTCGCGAGCAGGCTCGCTCCTACAGAAAAGCCACCTGTGCGGCGCCGCTATTGCCCTGCGGGCGCCGGCTCGGGCTCGTTGGTCACCCGCAGCAGGCCCCACAGCCCGGCGGTGTTGCCGAACGAGGCGTTGTCGCGGAACAGGTAATCCCCCGGTATCGCGTTGCTGCCCCCGGCGCTCGGCAGCATGAAGCTGAAGTGCGCCGCCGGCAGCACGCTCTCGCGGGCGCCGATGTACATCGACATCGGGTTGTAGCCGAACTTCACCGAACCCACGCCAGGCGCGTTCATCGGGTAGCCGCCGACATCGCTCTTCTCCGACAGGAACGGGTTGACCGACCACAGATGCCCGTCGAGCTGGAAGGTCGAGCCGCGGCTGCCGCCGGTGGGCATCAGGATGTGGGTACGGAACGGCTGCCCCGGTTTGGCGTAGAACACCGGCGTCTGCGGATCGCCGCCCACCAGCGCGTTGCTGTAGGCCATGTGCGCGTTCGGCACGTCGCCGTAGCCGTGGCCGTCGGCGCGGCCGAACGGTGCGTCCGGCGCCAGCCCGAAGCGGTACCACATCGGTTCGGCCTTGTAGTTGATGGCCATGCCGGCGTTGTCCTTCGGATCGTTCGGCACGCCCATGCCTTCGGAGGCGATGCCTTCCACCGGCCGGCCGTTGGCCCAGCGCAGGTTGAGGGCGCGCTGCCAGACCATGGCGAAGTCGCGGTAGGCCGTCTGCCCCGCCACCGTCACCGTGGCCGCCGCTTTGCGGGCGTCCTCGACCCAGGTGGCGCCCATCGGCAGCACGCTCATCGCCCCGCCCAAGCCTTTCTGCGGCTGCTTGATCACGTCCGCCGGGGTGAAGTTGAGGCCGCCGAACTCCACCGCCGTGGCGTTGATGTTGTCGACGTTGCGCCCCAGCTGCGTCACCGGTTTGCCTTCGCGCTCCAGGTGCCCGGCGTAGTACTGATAGGTACGGGTCGGGTACGCGCCGCTGTTGCCGATGCGCGGCGGCACGGTCTGGATCGGGTTGGCGCCGACGTTCACGCCGTCCGACTTGGTGATGTCGTAGGCCAGCAGTTGCGCATGCAGGCCCACATGGCTGGACGGCCGCAGCAGGTTGTTGTTGAACGTGGTCGAGCCGTCGCCGCCGTTGCGGTCACGCTTGGCCAGGCCTTGCAGGATGGCGGTCTGGGCCAGGTCCGGCATGACGCTGGGCAGGCGGTTCTCCAGGGTGATGTTGATGCAGTCGCCGGCCGCCGCCCGCAGCACCAGCGGCTCCACAGGCACGCCGGGCTTGAGCTTGCCGGTGGCCGGGTCGAGGTCGGACTTGCGCACGTAGAGGATCGCGGTCGGGTCATGGATCGGCCCGCTCTGTCCGCCGATCGTGATCGTCTCGCCGTCCTCGGGGTCGGTCACCGTCACCTGCGGAATGCTCACCGGCCGCGAGTTGAACACCAGCGTGCCGCCGGCCGGGTTCAGCGGCCCGCCGACATGCTGGCCGAGCCCGGCCGGATCGCCGATGGCCAGCGCCAGCGGGTTGCGCAGGATGTCGTTGGCCAGCGCCGCGACCACTTCATAGTTGCGCTGCACGGTGGGCCGGGTGCCGATGCCGTTGGGGTTGGCGCTGATCCGCGGGCAGGTGCCGTCGAACGCCACGGTGTTGCGCATGCCGGTGGGCTTGGAGTTGTTCGGCAGCGCGAACAGGTCGTTGCGCTGGGCGGTGTAGTTGCGCATCACGCCCCAGATGCCGTTCCAGTAGCCTTCGATCGAGGCGTCCATCGAGTACAGGTAGTCCCCGGTGGTGGCGGCGGAACTGGAGAGCATCGACACCGGCGCAATGAAGCCCATCTGCTCGGAGATCCCGACCATCTGCGAGGCGCGCCAGCCGGAGTTCGAGCTGTTGCCGAACCCGGAACCGCTCTGCAGCCACTTCACGCCGTGCAGGGTGACGTTGTGCTCTTCCTCATGGCCGCCGGCGTGCACCCGCAGCCGCACGTTGTCGCCGGTGTAGGTGCGTAGCATCGGCGTGAACGGATCGCCGGGCTCGGCGCCGCCCTTGTTGATGTGCGGCGGGAACAGCGTGGTGCCGCCGGTGGGCCCGGTGGCGGAGGCGATCTGGTTCGGCGCCAGGTTCATCGCCGGGATCGCCCGGTCGGTGCGGCTCTGCATGGCGTAGGCCAGGTCGCCGCCCAGGCCGTCGGCCTGCATGCCGCGCTTGCCGTCGGGGCCGACCTTGTTCGGGTCGAACACCCGCAGGGCCAGCGGCTCGTTGCGGTAGTTGACGACGAACATGCCGGGGTCATCCACCGAGATCGCCTGCGGGCACGGCCGGCTCGGGCAGCCGGGCTTGATCCCGCCGCGGGCCTCGACCACCGCTTCGAGCAGGTTGCCGGCGTTGTTGCGCACCGGCGGATTGATCGCGAAGCGGAAGCTGTCGGCGGTGGCCGGGAACTCCTGCGCATCGGGAATCCCGTTGGGACCGGCGCCCACGTACACGCCGGCTTCATAGGCGTGCTGGAAGTCGCTGTACTCCAGGAAGAACTCGCGGAAGCTGTCGTTGAGGCCGTCGCCGTCGAGGTCGCCGGTGTTGATCACCGCTTGCCACGAGGTCGGCCCGCCGTCCTGCCGCGCCCCGCTGTACAGCGGCTCGCCGGTCTCGGCGTGGAACCAGGTGGAACCGGCAGGCTCGGCCAGCACGGTGGCGTACAGGCCGATCTGCTGATGGGTCGACGGGCCGAGGTGGTCGTGGGTGAAGATCGTGCCCAGGCCGCGGTCCACGCCTTTGGTGTTCACCACCGGGTCGACGAACCAGCGCTGCATCGCCGTGCGCGCGCCCAGCCAGTCGCTGCGCCCGTATTGGCCGAAGAACGGATGCGCACGGGCCTTCGGACAGGCCGGCGTGCCGTCGCGCGGGTCGCTGCCTTCGCAGCCGTTGAAGGCGCGGATGGCGTGCACGCGTTCCTGCACGGCGCCGGGGGAAAGCACCCCGTCCTCATAGTTCCAGCCGTTGGAGGAACCGTCGGCGGCGGTCAGGTCCCACTTGGGCAGGTGGATGTGCTGGCCGATCACGTCGGTCGGGGTGCGCACCTGATAGTCGTCCATCTCATAGACGGCCGGCACCAGGTTGGTCTGCTGGTACTGCACGCAGTCGAAGGTGTTCATGCGCATCACCAGCGGCTCCGGCGGACGCTGCTTGGTGATCACCGGCCAGGCGTCCTCCCACAGCGCGAGGATGCGCGCCTGCGGGAAGTGGTAGCCGACCTTGTTGTACACCGCGTCGAACTGGATGTTGGCGGCCTTGTAGACCCGCGGGCGGTCGGCGGTGAAGGTCGACGAGCCGACGAACGACAGCCCGTCGAGGCGCTCGCCGCTGGCGAACTCACCGCTGCCGGCGCTGCTGGTCAGGCGCTTCTGGCGGTCGTCCATGCACGGCTCGTAGTACGGCGCACCGGCCACCGGCAGGGCGCCGTTGGTGCGGAAGGCCTTGGCCACCACCTGGTTGCCGGGCAGCAAGGCAAAGCTTGGGTGATCCTTTTTCGCGTGGAAGGCCATGGCGGCCTGCTCGACCTCGGTGCCCTCCTCCGGCAGATAGATCGGCTTGGCCCGCACCACTTCCTTGGAGAAGTCCAGCGAAGTGGTCACGGTGTGCGCCTCGCCGCCTGCGGACTTGCCGTCCAGTGCATGGCGCGGCAGGCCGCCGTCCCAGCCGCCCGACTGGTTCGGGTCGAGGTTAGCCCACAGCGCCTTGCCGCTGGCCTTGAGCGCCTGCGCGGAGGCGGCGTCGAGCATGTCCAGCGGCGGGGTCGGCGGACGCTGGCCCACCGAACTTTCCATGCCGCCGATCCAGAACGGATAGCCGGGGTTCTTCAGGCTGCCGTCGGCGTTGCGGTTGGCCTCGCTGCGGTCCACCAGGGCCAGCGACCCGACCGCTTGGCCTGCTGCGGTGCCGCCGTGGTGCCCGTCTCCGTCATCGTCCGCTTCTTCCTCGTCGTCATCCTCATCGTGGCCGGCGACCAGGGTCTCGCCGACCTTCGGCACCACCACGACCTTGCCGGGCATCGGCGCCATGGCCTTGCCGGGCAGCGGCACCACCGCCGGGATCGGCGTGCCGGCGATGATCTCGCCGTCGGGCAACGCCCGCGCCCCGGCCGCCGGCTTGCCGCTGCGCAGCGCATAAGGCTCGCTGTGGAAACCGTCGGCGCCCTGCTGCGACACCTCAAGCCGGGTGCCTTCCTCGAACACGTCGTGCACCCGCCACATGGCCCACATGCCTTGGGCGAAGTGCGGATAGAAATGGCAGTGGAAGATCGCGTCCCCGGCCACCCGGTTGCGGTTGCCCGAACCGCCGTTGGCGATTTCGTAGGTGTAGCCGGCGCCCGGGCCGATGCCTTGGGCATCGACGTAATCGGAGTTGTCGTCGTTGGGGTTGAACAGCCACTGGTGGCCGTGCAGGTGGAAGATGTGGTGCTCGTAACCGTTGTGGGTGTTGCGGAACTTGACGAAGTCCCCGATGTAGCTGTGGTTGACGTTCGACGGCTCCGACGGGTACAGCGCCATGGTCGCCTTCACGCCCACCTGATCGGCGCGCGGGGTCTGGCCGGGGGCGATGTTCTCAAGGCCGGCGTTGGCCGGCACGTCCACCAGCATCGCCACGTCGCCCACGGTGTGCGAGCTCAGGAAGAACTCTTCATAGGCGCACGACAGGCAATCGTGCATCGGCCCCACGCCCAGGCGGTTGGCGATGACTTCCGCGCCCATGCCGCCGGCCCCGTAGTTGATCATGAACGAGTCGCGGGTCGGCTCCAGCACATGGCCCATCACCGGATCCGCGAAGTACGCCGGGAAGGCCTGGGTGACGGCGGTCTCGTCCTGGAACTGCGCGGCGAAATCGCGGAACGGCTCCAGCCGGTTGGGCAGCGCCGGGTTGCGCTTGCCCATCGACTCCAGCGGATAGGTGACCGCCGGGAAGCTGCCGTCGGGGTTGCTGCCCATGACGATGGCGTCGCTTTCGCTGGAGATGATTTCGCTGCCGTCGACCATGGCGATGATCGGCGCCCCGGCTTTGCCTTCGCGCAGCCAGGGTTCGCGCTGCGGGTAGCGGGCCTGGTAGTCGACGACGGGGTGGCCGGCCGGCGTGCGGCCGGTGCTGGCCAGGCGCATCTCTTCTTCGGTGACGGTGTTGCGGTAGGTGCGGCCGCCCTTGGGCACGACCACCACCTGGGCGAACAGGCCGTTGGCGTTGTTGCCGGCCGCCCCTTCGCCGCCGAAGGTCGCGCCGCGGCTGCTGACGTCGAAGGCCCCTTCGCGCTCGGCGAACAGGGTGTAGGAACGGCTCGCGCCGGGGGCGACCAGGCTGTTGCCGTTGCGGCCGGTGAACGAGGCGATGTCGTCGATGCCGTTCACCGCCTGCAAACCGTTCACCTGGAACCCGACATGCCGGTCGGCCACCTGCTCGTCGGCCTTGAAGGCCTCGCCGGCGTTGGCGTTCTCCAATGCCTCTTCGCCCTCGTCCTCACCGCCCTCGGCGGAGTGGTGGTTCGGGTTGGCCTGGTACGCCAGCAGGTTCTGCAGGTTGACGGTCAGGCAATCCCCCGCCGCCACCCGCAGCACCAGCGGCCGCGGACGCTTGTCGGGCCGCAGCGAGACCTTGCCCGGCACCGCCGCGCCGCCCTGGGCCAGGGACACGTTGCGGTCGTCGACCACGTCCCGGCGCAGGGCGAACATCATGCCGTTGACGTTCTGCGCCCCAAGGCGGTTGAACATCAGCGGCTGATCGAACGCGACCACGTTGGCCACCAGGTTGCGCTCGCAGCGCACCGCCGCGCCGGCCAGTTCGACGCTGAGCATCGAGGCCAGCAACAGCATCCAGTTCAACAGGGACGGAGCGTGGTGGATGCCTACCATGATCACAGACCTCGCAGTGGGTGCTCGCAGGGAATGATTCTCGACAAAGCCTTGGGAGCAATCCGCGTGCCACAAAAAATTGGTTTGTTTCTCAAGCACTTGCCGCAACGACTTGAAGAACCGGGGAATATTCCCCACCCGTTTCCCCGGTTTTCCGGGCCTCGCCCGTTGCCCCGAAGTTGGGGAAAGGCCGGTGCGCCGGCCTACAGCGGCGCATCGTCTGCCAGCCCCTGAAGACGCCGGTACTGACGCAGGACGCTGGGCACGTAACGCTGGGTCTCGGCGAACGGCGGGATCACCCGGCCGCGACTGAGCACCGCGTCGGGCCCCGCGTTGTACGCGGCCACGGCGAGGGCGATGTCGTTGTCGAACAGGGTCATCAGGCGCTTGAGGTAACGGGCGCCGCCCTGGATGTTGGCCTTGGGGTCGTAGACATCCTTCACCCCCAGCTCCCGCGCGGTGTCGGGCATCAACTGCATCAGCCCCCCCGCGCCCTTGGGCGAGGTGGCGCCGGGGTTGTAGTTCGATTCGGCGTTGATCACCGCGTGCAGCAACGCTTCGGGCAGGTGATTGGCCGTGGCCGCCGCCGACACCAGTTCCGCGTAGGGCTGGGCGGCGATCATCTGCGGCTGCCGGTCGGCGCCGGCCAGCGTGTTGCCGGGTTCGTGGATCACCCGCTCGTAGGTGCGGCCGGGGCGGTGGACGTTGGACAGCACGTAGCTGCCCTTGGCATCCACGGAGACGAACACATCGGCGCGTGCGACTGCAGTCAGGAACAGGCCGCCGAGCAGTCCTGCGGCGAGCAATCCGGTGGCGAACGGTTTCATGGTGGGCCTCCCCGGAGCGGCGCTGAAAATTGGGGGAAATGCCCCACTCACCGGTCCTGGAACCGTCTTACGCAAGCACTGTGCCGACTTGCGCAAGGCCCGTGGCGCAAGCCCCGGCCAAAGTTCCGGGGCAAAGTTCCGGGGCTGAGCACGGCTATTGCATAAGCCTGGGGCAAGCCCTCGCAGCGACCCGGCTGCCCGCCCACGGAGGTCATCATGAAACGTTGTTTGCGTTCGTCACCGCGTGCCCAGCACGGCTTCACCCTGCTTGAACTGCTGGTGGTGCTGGTGGTGCTCGGCCTGCTGGCCGGGATCGTCGCGCCCAAGTACTTCGCCCAATTGGGCCGCTCCGAAGTGAAGGTCGCCAAGGCGCAGATCGAAGGCCTCGGCAAGGCGCTGGACCTGTACCGGCTGGAGGTCGGTCACTACCCCTCCACCGAACAAGGATTGCAGGCGCTGGTGACCGCCCCGAGCGACGAAGCGAAGTGGACCGGCCCGTACATCCAGAAAAAACTGCCGCTGGATCCGTGGGGCCGCGCCTACACCTACCGCTACCCCGGCGAAAACGCCGAGTATGACCTGCTGTCCATGGGCAAGGACGGACAGCCCGGCGGCGACGGCGAAAACGCCGAAGTCACCAACTGGCAATAAGTGGAGCGCGAACCATGCGTTTTCATCTGAAGGCGGTGGGCAAGGCCGGAGTGGTGTCGCTGAGCGTCGAGGCGCCGGGCCAGAGCGAAGCGCGGCGCATCGCCGAGGACCAGGGCCTGCGGGTGGTCAGCCTGCACGCCGAGCGGCACTGGCGGTCGTTGCGCCTGAGCCAGCGCGAGACGTTCAACCTGGTGCTGTTCAGCCAGGAGCTGACCACCCTGCTCAACGCCGGCCTGCCGCTGATCGACGCGCTGGAAAGCCTGGCGGAGAAAGAGACCGCCCCCGCCGCGCGCAAGACCCTCAGCGAGCTGGTGCGCCTGCTGTACGAAGGCAAATCCTTCTCCCAGGCGCTGGGCCAGTTGTCGGCGGTATTCCCGCCGCTGTACGTGGCGCTGGTGCAGTCCAGCGAGAAGACCGGCGCGGTGGGCGACGCGCTGGGCCGCTACGTCAGCTACCGCCAGCGCATGGACGAGGTGCGGCAGAAGATCGTCAGCGCCTCGATCTACCCGTTGCTGCTGCTGGTGGTGGGCGGCGGCGTGGTGCTGTTCCTGATGGGCTACGTGGTGCCGCGCTTCAGCCTGGTGTTCGAAGGGTTGGGCTCGAACCTGCCGTGGCTGTCGCAGATCCTGATGGGCAGCGGGATGTTCCTGCATGCGCACCAGGGCGAATTCTTCGGTGCCTTGGCGGCGCTGGTCGTGGCGCTTGCGCTGCTGCAGAAGCAGCCGGCGTTCCGCCGGGCGCTGGATCGGTGGGTGGAGCGGTTGCCTGCCGTGCACCAGCGGATCGTCATGTATGAACTGGCGCGGTTCTACCGTTCGCTTGGGATTCTGCTGCAAGGCGGGATCCCGCTGGTGACCGCCATGGGCATGGTGCGCGGCCTGCTCACCGTGGCCTCGCGCACGCGGCTGGATCAGGCCTGCGAGCGGGTGCGCGAGGGCCAGTCGCTGTCCGCCGCGCTGGAGCTCAACCGCCTGGTGACGCCCGTGTCCCTGCGCCTGCTGCGTGCCGGGGAGCAGTCCGGCAACCTGGGCCAGATGATGGAACGCAGCGCCGATTTCTACGACGAGGAGATCAGCCGCTGGATCGAATGGTTCGTGCGCCTGTTCGAACCGCTGCTCATGACGTTCATCGGCCTGCTGATCGGCGTGATCGTGATCCTGATGTACATCCCGATCTTCGAGCTGGCCTCAAGCATCCACTGACCCCGGGAACGGGTCGGACTGACGCGACAACGCACATCCACGTTCCCAACCCAGACCCACAAGACGGAGAACGATATGCACATTCAAAAGCTCATGCTCGCCATGGCCATCGGCGCGGTTCTGTCGGCCTCCACCGTATTGATCCCGGACAGCGTGTCCGGGGTGGCCAGCGTTCAGGCCAAGGACGGGGGAAGCGGTGGTGGAGGTGGTGGAGGTGGTGGCGGCGGTGGCGGTGGAAACGGCGGCAATGGCGGTGGCGGCAATGGCGGCGGAAACGGTGGCGGCCATGGCGGAAGCGGCGGCAGCGGCAACGGCGGCAGTCATGGCGGCAGCGGCAGTGGCGGCAACAGTGGCCACAGCGGCAGCGACCATGGCTCCGGCCACTCGGGCGACTCCGCCTCCTCCGGCCGCAGCGGCACCCACGCCGAACCCGGCGACGATCACGGCGTGCACCGCGCCGGTGAAGTGGGCGATGACCATGGCGTGCACCGCGCTGGCGAAGTCGGCGATGACCATGGTGTGCATCGTGCCGGTGAAGTGGGCGATGACCATGGTGTGCATCGTGCCGGTGAAGTGGGCGATGACCATGGCCTGCATGCTGCCGGAGAGCCCGGCGATGACCGTGGCGTCCACGTCGGCGGCGAACCCGGCGACGACAAACGCGCCAACTGAGCCGGCTTGACCATCGCCATCGCGGGCAAGCCCGCTCCCACAGAGTGCGCGGGGTGCATGCAGAATCTGCAGCCACCACAAAAACCTGTGGGAGCTTGCCTGCAAGCGATGAGGCCAGCCCATCCAACATCACCGGTGCCTGACCCGCCGCCATCGCTGGCAAGCCAGCTCCCACAGGTTACGAGTCGCTCTCAAATACGAGGTTGAACCCAAACACTGTGGGAGCTGGCTTGCCAGCGATGAGGCCGGCCCATCCAGCATCACCGCTCGCTCACAGCACGCAATGCGCCGGATCCAGCCGCTCGCGCAGGAACTCGATCAGCGCCTGCACCGGCCGCGATGTCTGGCGGTGCTGCGGGTACACCGCCGACAGCGTCAGCGGCTCGGGCCGGAACTCGTCCAGCACCGGCACCAGCCGCCCGTCCTTCAGCGCCGAGCCCACGATGAACGTCGGCAGATACGTGATCCCCATCCCCGCCACCGCCGCGTCCCGCAGCAATTCACCGTTGTTGACCCGCATCCGCCCCGCCACATTCACCAGCAGCGGCTTGCCCGGCCCCGCGTTGAACCGCCACTGCACCGAACGGCCATGGCCGTACGGCAGGCAATCGTGGCCATGCAGGTCTTCGGGCTTGAGCGGCGTGCCGCGTTCGGCCAGGTAGGTTGGGCTGGCGCAGTACACCCGCTCGATGGCCGCGATGCGCCGGGCGATCAGGGTGGAGTCCTCCAGCACGCCGATGCGCAGCGCCAGGTCGTAGCCCTCGCCCAGCAGGTCCACCGGTCGGTCGCTCAGGTCCACCTCCACCGTGACCTCCCGGTAGCGCTGCAGGAACTGCGGCAGCAAGCACCCCAGATGCGCCACGGCAAACGACAGCGGCGCGCTGAGGCGAAGGGTGCCGCGCGGTTCGGCGGTCTGCCCGGCGATGCCTTGCTCGACCTGTTCCACTTCGCCAAGCAGGCGCAGCGCCGATTCGTAGTAGCTTTGCCCCAGCGGCGTGACGTCCAGGCGCCGGGTCGAGCGGTTGAGCAGGCGCACGCCCAGGCGCTCCTCCAGCTGCATCAGCCGGCGGCTGACGAACTGCTTGGACAGGCCCAACTGATCGGCCGCCGCCGTGAAACTGCCGGAATCCATGACCTGGCAAAAGATACGCATGTCTTCAAAGGGGTTCATTGTCACTCCATGGTGGACAGTCAAACGCTTTATAGCCGCTTTTTCACTTACTGGCACTTCAATAATCTGTGTCCACGGTGTTGCTGAGGCCCGAACCCAGCGCCGCAGCAGCCCGATCCCACTACAGAAAACGCCAACGATTGAAAAAGGAATTGACCATGAGCCTCAAGCACACCCTCACCGCCTCCCTCCTCGCCCTGTCCATCGGCAACGCGTTCGCCGCCGGCAGCCCCGGTGTCGAGCACAACACCCAGGCGTTCCTCGACGCCCTCGCCGCCGGCGGCGGCAAGCCGCTGGAGCAACTGAGCCCCAAAGACGCCCGCGCGGTGCTGACCGGCGCCCAGGCGTCGGTGAAGGTCGACCTGTCCGGCGTTGAAGTCAGCGACAAGGCAATCAAGGCCGACGGCCAGACGATCAACCTGAAGGTGGTGCGCCCGGCCCAGGCCAAAGGCGATTTGCCGGTGTTCATGTTCTTCCACGGCGGCGGTTGGGTGCTGGGCGACTTCCCGACCCACCAGCGCCTGATCCGCGACCTGGTGGTCGGCTCCGGTGCCGTCGCGGTGTACGTCGACTACACGCCGTCGCCGGAAGCCCACTACCCGACCGCGATCAACCAAGCCTACGCCGCCACGAAATGGGTGGCCGAGCACGGCCGGGAGATCGGCGTGGACGGCAAGCGCCTGGCGGTGGCCGGCAACAGCGTCGGCGGCAACATGGCGGCGGTGGTCGCTTTGAAGGCCAAGGAACAGAACACCCCGGCCCTGCGCTTCCAACTGCTGATGTGGCCGGTGACCGATGCCGGGTTCGATAACGGCTCGTACCGCCAGTTCGCAGAAGGCCACTTCCTGACCAAGGGCATGATGCAGTGGTTCTGGGACAACTACACCACCAACCCGGCCGAGCGTGCGCAGATCCATGCCTCGCCGCTCAACGCCAGCGCCGACCAGCTCAAGGGCCTGCCCGCCGCGCTGGTGCAGACCGCCGAATTCGACGTGCTGCGCGACGAAGGCGAAGGCTACGCCCGTCACCTGGATGCGGCCGGCGTGCCGGTGACGTCGGTGCGCTACAACGGGATGATCCACGACTTCGGCCTGCTCAACCCGCTGAGCCAGATCCCGGAAGTCAAGGCGGCGGTGCGCCAGGCTGCGGCGGAACTCAAGACCCACCTGAACTGACAGCCTTTCACCACGCAAAAAAATGCCCGCCAATGGCGGGCATTTTCGTTGCCGCTTACTTCGAGGTGAACTTGGTGTAGCTGTTGATCAGGTTGCGGTAGTTCGGCAGGCGCTCGGACAGCAGGTTGGCCAGGCCCTCCATGTCGTTGCGCCAGTCGCCCTGCAGCTCGCAGGCCACGGCGAACCAGTTCAGCAGGTGCGCGCCGGCGGCCGACATGCGTGCCCAGGCGGCCTGTTGCACGGTTTCGTTGAAGGTGCCGGAAGCGTCGGTCACCACGAACACTTCGAAGCCTTCAGCGATGGCCGACAGGGTCGGGAACGCCACGCACACGTCGGTCACCACGCCGGCGATGATCAGTTGCTTGCGGCCGGTGGCCTTGATCGCCTTGACGAAGTCTTCGTTGTCCCAGGCGTTGATCTGGCCAGGACGGGCGATGAACGGCGCGTCCGGGAACTGCGCCTTGAGCTCCGGCACGATCGGGCCGTTCGGGCCGCTGTCGAAGCTGGTGGTGAGGATGGTCGGCAGCTTGAAGAACTTGGCGATGTCGCCCAGGGCCAGCACGTTGTTCTTGAACTCGTTGGGCGAGAAATCCTGCACCAGCGAGATCAGGCCGGTCTGGTGGTCAACCAGCAGCACAACGGCATCGTCTTTGTTCAGGCGTTTGTAGGGAACGTTGCTCATGTGAAACTCCTCGGTGGATGGTTGTTGCGGGCAGCGCCGGTCCTGCGGGCCGACGCCGGGTTGTCAGGGTCAGAACGCGAAGCAGGAACAGCCGAACGCGCCCCAGAAGCCGGCGAAGTCGCTGACCGGCACGTTGGACATTCGCGCCTTCTCATGGCTGTGGGTGTGCACGGCGCACGGGCCGCTGCACTGGTGCACCTGCGCCTGCAACGGCGCGTTCGGGCGCCAGTGGCCGGGGACCTTCGCCACCGGCGACCAGTCCGGCAGCACCGGCAGGCCGGCAGGACCGAGCGTGTCGAAATCGCCGGCGCCGTAGACGATCTTGCCGCCGACCACGGTCAGCACCGATTCGATCCACTTGATGGCCTCTTCCTCGACGCTGAAGAAGTCCGCGCTCAAGGCCGTCAGATCCGCCAGTTGCCCGACCTTGATCCGGCCCTTCTTGCCTTGCTCGGAGGAGAACCAGGCGCTGCCGTGGGTGAACAGTTCCAGCGCGGTCTCGCGGGGCAAGCCCTCTTCGTACAGCGCCAGCCCGCCGACGGTGCGGCCGCTGACCATCCAGTACAGCGAGGTCCACGGGTTGTAGCTCGACACCCGCGTCGCGTCGGTGCCGGCGCCCACCGGAACGCCTTCGGCCAGCATGCGCTTGATCGGCGGCGTGGATTCGGCGGCCTGCTTGCCGTAGCGGTCGACGAAGTATTCGCCCTGGAACGCCATGCGGTCCTGGATCGCGATGCCGCCGCCCAGCGCCCTCACCCGCTCGATGTTCTGCGGGGTGATGGTTTCGGCATGGTCGAAGAACCACGGCAGACCGTTGAACGGGATGTCGCGGTTGACCTTCTCGAACACGTCCAGCATGCGGCTGATGGATTCGTTGTAGGTGGCGTGCAGGCGGAACGGCCAGCGCTGCTCGACCAGGTGGCGCACCACCGGCTCCAGTTCCTGCTCCATGGTCTGCGGCAGGTCCGGGCGCGGTTCGAGGAAGTCTTCGAAGTCCGCCGCCGAGAACACCAGCATCTCGCCGGCGCCGTTGTGCCGCAAAAAGTCATCGCCCTGGTGCAGCTTGACGCTGCCGGTCCAGTTCTTGAAGTCGGTGAGCTCTTCCTTCGGCTTCTGGGTGAACAGGTTGTAGGCGATGCGCACGGTCAGTTGACCGTCCTTGGCCAGTTGCTCGATCACCTGATAGTCGTCGGGGTAGTTCTGGAAGCCGCCGCCGGCGTCGATGGCGCTGGTCAGGCCCAGGCGGTTGAGCTCGCGCATGAACTGACGGGTCGAGTTGACCTGGTACTCCAGCGGCAGCTTCGGCCCCTTGGCCAGGGTCGAGTACAGGATCATCGCGTTGGGCCGCGCCACCAGCATGCCGGTCGGGTTGCCGTTGGCGTCGCGCACGATCTCGCCGCCCGGCGGGTTCGGCGTGTCACGGGTGTAGCCGGCCACACGCAACGCGGCGCGGTTGAGCAGCGCACGGTCGTACAGGTGCAGCACGAACACCGGGGTGTCCGGGGCGGCCTGGTTGAGTTCTTCGAGGGTCGGCATGCGCTTTTCGGCGAACTGGAATTCGTTCCAGCCGCCCACCACCCGCACCCATTGCGGCGTCGGCGTGCGGTCGGCCTGCTCCTTGAGCATGCGCAGCGCATCGGCCAGGGACGGCACGCCTTCCCAGCGCAGTTCGAGGTTGTAGTTCAGGCCGCCGCGGATCAGGTGCAGGTGCGAGTCGTTGAGGCCGGGAATCACGCAGCGGCCCTTCAGGTCCACCACTTGGGTGCCCGCGCCTTTGTGCGCCATGGCTTGGGCATCGGTGCCGACGGCGACGAAGCGCCCGTCCTTGATCGCCACGGCGCTGGCCCGTGGGTTTTCCCGGTCTACGGTATGAAATTGGCCATTGAACAGAATCAGATCGGCGTTCATCGCAGTTCCTTCGACATAAGTGAAACGGATCGGAACCCGCCCGCCTCAGCGCGGCGGGTTGGCGTTGGATTCGTGGTGCCCGTGAGCCCGGCCGGCTTCCAGCCACGGCGCGAACAGGCGCGTGGCGCGGGGCATGCACACGTACACCACCGACAGCACGATGGTCAGGGTGATCAGGAAGGTCGCCACCACGTAGTTGGAGAGAAAGGCGTTGAGCTTGAGCAACGGCCCCCAGATCAGCGGCACCAGCAAGGTGTGCGGCAGAATCACCAACAGCGTCACCACCGCCTGCTTCCAGCGCGGCGGCGGCGAAGCGGCGTCGGTCAGCGGCGCGAACCAGAACTCGTTGACCGGGTTGACCTCGGTCTGGTCGCCGTCGGCCAGCATCGGCGCGGCCTCCTCCACCAGCGCCTGGCGCTGGGGCGAATCGAGCCAGCGCTGCATCGCTTCGGTGGAGCAATAGCGCAGCACGCAGGTGAACAGCGCAAGCCCCCCTTGGCGGCTGCGCATCACGTCCACGCCCAGGTGGCCTTCCTCGCGGCCCGCCACGCTGACGATGTTGCGCAGCCAGGCCTCATAGGGCTGTTCGAAACCGGCCTTGACCCGATGCTTGATGATCAGGGTCACCACTTCATCGGTGCCCGGTTTCTTGGTGGATTGGGTTTCAGGCATAACGGAGCACTCCGGACAAACGGGCACCGAACGCCAGCCGCCCGGGACCGGCGATCAGCACCGTGGAAAAGAGGATCAGCAGCAGCCAGCCGAACTGCCCCTCGGCCACACTCCATTGCGGGTGCACCAGCAGCAGCGCCACCAGCAGCACAAACAGAATAGGCAAGCAGGCCAATCGCGCCAGGACACCGGCGACGATCAGCAGCGGGCAGAGGACTTCGGCGAAGATCGCCAGCAGCAACGTGAGGTGGGGGCCGAGCCGGAACGGGTCTTCGATCAGTTGCAACTGCTCGCTGAAGTGCAGCAGCTTGGGCAAGCCGTGCACCCACAGCAGGAACAGCCCGCCGGCCGTCCGCAGGAACAGCAAGCCGAGGCTTTGCGCCTGTTCATCCCGTTGCGAAGCGTTCATGGCACAGCCCTTGATCAATCATTGGGCTGGATGATGAACCGCCGGGATGAAGAAAAATTGAATGGACGTGCTCTCTTGGCCCACCGCATCTGTGTTGCGCACACAGCCCTGTAGGAGCCAGCCTGCTGGCGATGGCGGCGTGTCAGCCGGCATCACATTCGACTGACCCACTGCTATCGCCAGCAGGCTGGCTCCCACAGGTTTTTGCGTCTGGTCAAAGGGCCGCGTCGGCCTTCAGCTCCAGGCTGTCCAGCACCCGGTTCACCGCCAGTTCGCCGAGCATGATCAGTTGCGCGATGCCCTGCGCCGTGTGCCGGTGCTGGCCGTCCAGCAGCCCCGCAAAGTTGTTGGCCATAACCTTGGCCGAAGTCAGGGTCTCGCAGGCGTCGGCCAGCAGTTCCTCGTTGTCGGCGGCGGGGGCGATGGCGTAGAGCTTGCTGATCTTGAGCGCGGGTTCAGGGACGAACATCGGGTTGAGGTAATGGTCGAGGGCGCGCTCGGCGGCTTCGTTGAGCTTGCGCGAGTCGGGGGATTCGTAGGGGGACGTGGGGTCGGTTTCGGGTGGGTTGGGGGTGGGTTTGAACATGGCATGCGCTCCGTGATTGATTGAGCCGCCACAACCCATCGCTAAACAAGTAAAGGTGGCGGCTGTACGCAGGTTAGCGATCCGGGTCACAGAAACCCCGGGTAGACCCGAAGGTCTCCCGCGCACAGCCACCATTACGCAAATGCAGGCAGTTGACTGCATATGAGACAGGGCATTGTTGCGTCTGTGGGGAGTCGGATCGCTAAACCCGATCACTGATTCGTCAGTGACCGGCAAACAATAAAACCAGCCCCTAAGGCACACAAGCCAGCGGATTCTGGCGTAGCTGTAGGCAATGGCGCAAGGTGGCGTGGGGTGGTGGAAGTGGTTTTAAACGGAAGTAAACGAAGTGGCTGAAAAATGAAGTGCATAGCCATTTCGATTGAAATGGGGACGTATAAATAAATCCGTCCCCATTTTTTCAGCATAGACATGGCAAAAGTTACTGCTGCTGCGGAGCTTGCAAGGGTTTTAAGCGCACGGCTCATTCAGAGTTTACGGAGTGGGTAGCAATCCCCACATTTGTGCTGTGTTGTTACCGGAAGTGCAAGCAGAAGCCTCCGAGCGCCACAGAAATTGGGGGTACATTATCGGTGCGAATTCATAGCACCACCCATCAAACACAACCAAAGGGCCGAGCGCTACTCCGTCTCTATATGTTATGTGCGTGGGGAAGTAACGCTCATAAGGTGGTTGGTATCGTTTGGCAAAGCTCAATGCATGTGCTTGTGTGATGCGAACCCAACCGAGTGAAGCCCAAAGGGTTGCCGTGTTACCAGCCAGCGTCGTGTCACGCGTCACAAGGCGATACACATTCGAAACTGTAACGCTGTATTCACGAGTCTGACCCGATGCGTCCCGCACGCTAATGACCGTGCGACCATTTTGGAGCCCTTCTACCTTGCCAGTATTACTCACCTTTGCAATTGCGGGATTCGCCGAGCTGTAGGTGTAGGGCGGAATCCCCGTCTTCGGCGTGCGAGTGGAAGTATTTCCCGGGAAATCGTACGCAGGATTGACCTCCCAGCCCGTAGGCGTAACTAGCGCGAACCCATTCAATGTCATAGGCGATGGGTCGATGGACATCGGACTTGTCACCGTCAGCAGCCGCACATTCGAATAAGTCGCCGTACTGTGATACAGCGACTTGGCGTACAGCCGCCGCGCCCCCACCGGCACGCTGATCTTGAGCTCCCAGCGCCCGGTTGTGGCGTCAGCGGTGGCCTTGCCCTTGGACACAGCCGTCGAGCCGTTGCCGTCGTAGACCTCGACCTGCAAGCCTTTGCTGGCGGTGCCCTTGAGGGTCAGCGTGGTGCTGACGGTGTAGGTGCCTTCCGGCACCTCGACGTTGTTGGCGTCCAGCACGTTGGTCAGCGTCGGCACCACCAACGGCACCGCCTTCACCGTATACACCCGATCCGCAAACACCACCGCATTGGCCGCCACGTTGCTCTTGTCCAGCGCTGCCTTGAACTTCAGGGTCAACTGGCTGCCGTCGGCCAGCGCCTTGAAGTAGCTGTTGGCCACGCTCCGGTTCCAGTATTTCTGCTGGAACCACGTGGCGTTGACGTAGGAAGCGCCGCCGTTCCACACCGTCAGGTCATGCGCCGCGCCGTCGGCCTTGCGCCCGAGCAGGCTCATCCACACCTGCTGGCCCGTGGCGATCAGCGCCCAGTCCTGTGCGCGGATCGTCACGTCCTTGCTGCCCAGCGCCGCCAGGTCCAGCACGTTGCCCGCGTCGGCGTCGGTGATGACCGGCGAGTTCAGCGCCGTCGCCGGCAAGGTGCCGACCTTCAGGCTCAGCGGCGGCGAGTCGAACACCTTGCCGCCGCGCTCGATCCTGTAGGTCACGGTGACGGTCTTGCCCAGGGCGAAGGCCAGCACCGTGGGCGGCAGGGCGATGCTGTAGCCGCTCTGGCTGATCGGTTTGGCCTCGGTGGTGTGGGAACCTTCGGCGTGGCTGCCCGGCGCGCCCTGCCAGGTGACGCTGAGGAGGTCGGCGGGCTGCAGGCCTTCGGCGGGGATGACGGCGGTCAGCGCGTCCTTGGCCTTCACCGGCTGCAGGGTCTGGCCGTCGGCCTCGGCCTGCTGGATGCGCGGCGGCTGCAGCTGCAGCGCCACGCCGATCACGAACCCCAGCGGATTGGAATAGCTCACCTTGCCCGTCTCGGCCCGCCGGATGCTGTAGCTCGCCGTCAGCGTCTCCCCGCGCCGGGCCTCGAAGTGCTG
>NZ_NEHZ01000030.1:0-47246 GCF_002112565.1 Pseudomonas sp. R25(2017) | reverse complement strand
GGCACGCTGACCACCCGGATCGGCGGCCAGCTCGACAACCGCAAAGGCTTGATCCAGGCCAACGGCGCGATGGATGTGCAGGCCACCCGCCTGGACAACGGCGCGGGCAAGGTATCGTCGCTCAACACCCTGATCCTCAACAGCACGAACACCGACAACCGAGGCGGCTTGATTCGTGCCGATCTGGCGACGAAGCTGACGGTCGGAGAACTGGACAACCGTGAAAAGGGACGGATATCCGGCAAGGGCGACATCGAGGCGAACATCGACGTCCTGAGCCAACAGGGCGGTGAACTGGTCGCCGAAGGCAACCTGACGCTGACCGGCAAGCAGCTGGGCAACCGCGAGGACAGCCTGGTCGCTTCGCTCAAGGCCCTGACCGTGAACGTCGATCAGATCGACAACCGGGGCGGTTCGCTGTCCGGCGGGCAGGGCCTGCTGATCAGCGGTGCGCGCCTGGACAACAGCGACAACGGCAAGGTGCTGTCCGATACGACCCTGGGCCTGAAGGTCGCGCAGATCATCAACGCCACCAACGGCCTGATCTTCGGCAAGGGCGCCGTGACACTGAGCGGCATCGGCCTGAGCAACGTGGGCGGACGGATCGTCACCCAGAAGGACCTGAAGCTGGCCTTCGACGAGGTCATCGACAACCAGAACGGCCTGATCAGCAGCGACGGCCGCTTGACCCTCGATGCCGGGCGCCTCGACAACCGCTTGGGCAAGCTGTCGGGCCTTGAGGCGATCGCGCTGACCAGCGTCGGCGCCGCGCTGAACCAGGGTGGCCTGATCGTTTCGCAAAAAGGCCTGACCTTCGCCAGCGGCAGCCTCGACAACAGCGACGCCGGCCTGATCAGCGCCAAGGGCGACTCGACCCTGAGCACCGGCGAGTTCAAGAACCGCCGGGGCGGCAACCTGGCCACCGACGGCACGCTGCTGCTGACGGCCGCGCACCTGGACAACGGCGGCGGCAAGATCGGCAGCCAGCAGCAGATGAAGGTATCGCTCACCTCGCTGGAGCAGGACGGCGGCGAACTGTTCAGCAACGGCGACCTGACGCTCGACATGAACCGGGGCCTGCTGGACAACCGGCGCGGCAACCTCCGCACGCCTGGCCAGTTGTTGCTGAAGAACCTCGGCGAGGTGAACAACGGCGCCGGCGAGATCGCCGGGGCCAAGGCCTGGAGCCTGACTGCGCAGAGCCTGAGCAACGACGGCGGCAAACTGTTGAGCAACGAGAAGCTCACCCTGGTCATCGACCGGGCGCTGAGCAACGTCAAGGGCCTGATCGCCGCCGCCGGCCTCGACAGCCGCAGCGCCAGCCTGGACAACACCGACGGCGAAATCCGCATTCGCGGGGAGGCGGGGCTCACCGTCAGCGACACCTTCGGCAACCAGGCCGGGACGGTCATCGCCGACGCCGGCCTGACCGTCGACGCCGCCAGCCTGGACAACCGCCGCGAAGGCCTGGTGGGCGCCGCAAAAGCGCTGAAACTCACCGTCGGCCGCCTCGACAACCGCACCGGCGAGCTGTCGGGCAAGGCCGATGTGAGCCTCACCGGCGCCTGGCTCGACAACAGCGACAGCGGCTACATCCTGGCCGGCGGCAACCTGGCGCTGACCGTGGGCGAGGTGTTCAACCGCAACGGCGGCGTGCTGTCCGGCGATGCGGGGCTGACGCTGACCGGGGCGACCCTGGAGAACAGCGGCCGGCTGAGCACGTTGCGTGACTTGTCGATCAACCTGTCGTCGGCCCTGAACAACGATCAGGGGCGTCTCAACAGCGAAGGGGCGCTGTCGGTCAACGCCCAGAGCCTGAGCAACGACAAAGGCGTGGTCTCCAGCGCCAAGGCCCTGAGCGTTAACACCCGTGGCGCCGTGAGCAACAAGGGCGGCCAACTGCTGACAGACGCTGCGCTCACCCTCAACAGCCAGTCGCTGGACAACCAGGACAAGGGCGTCATCAGCAGCAAGGGCAATTTGAGCCTCACCACCGGCGCGCTGAACAACAGCCGGGGAAGCCTCTTCTCCGACGGCCGGCTTGAGCTCGATGCGGGCCAGGTGACCAACACCGCCGGCAGCCTGGGCGCCACCACCGAGTTGGCGGGCAAGGTCCGCGGCCTGGATCAGCAGGGCGGCAAGTTCTTCAGCAAGGGCAGCCTGAGCCTGGACCTGCAAGGCGGCGCGCTGAACAACGAAGACGGACTCATCAACGCACCGGGCGTGTTGTCGTTGACGAACCTCGTCGGGATCGACAACCGCAACGGTGAGATCTCCAGCGGACAGGCCTTCGACCTGATCGCCGCCTCGCTGGACAACAGCGGCGGCCAGGTGCTGAGCAACCAGAAGCTGACCCTGACGCTCGACAAGGCCCTGACCTCGGTCAAGGGCAAGATCGCTGCAGCGGCGCTTAAGGTCCGTGCCGCGAGCCTGGACAACAGCGACGGCGGGGTGCTGCTCAGCGACAGCGACCTGAGCGTGACCGTCGACGGCCTGCTGGACAACGGCAACGGCACGGTCAAGGCCGCACAGCAGTTGACGCTCAACAGCAGCGGCCTGAACAACCGGGGCGGCATGCTGCTGGGGAAAACCGGCATCAACATCGATCTGGGCACGACGGCGGCGGATCTCAACAACCAGAACGGCCTGATCAACACCAAGGGCGTGCTGAGCATTGCGCACCTGCGCGACCTGGACAACCGTAAGGGCGAGATCTCCAGCGTCAACGGCTTCAGCCTGACCGGCAACCGCCTGGACAACCGTGGCGGCAACCTGATCAGCAACGACCGACTGCACCTGACGGCAGCCGAGATCCTGAACCAGGGCGGCCTGGTGTCCGGCTGGAACGGCGTGACCGTCGACGGCGGCAGCCTCGACAACAGCCAGGAAGGCACGGTCTCCAGCCAGTTCGGTGATCTGGCCATCGGCCTCAGCGGCGCGTTGGTCAACCACAGCAAGGGCGGTCTGGGCGGCAAGGGCGAGGTGACCATCAAGGCGGCCAGCCTCGACAACACCGCCGGGATCATCACCAGCGGCGACCGGCAGTCGCTCACCCTTACTGACGGCACCCTGATCAATTCCTCGGGCGGTCTGATCGAAAGCAGCGGCACTCTCGATATTCGTGCAACCGACCTGAACAACGCCGGCGGCCGTATCACCGCCGCCAAGACCATGACTGTCACCGGTTCGCGACTGGACAATACCGGTGGCCGTCTCGTAGGCGACGGCAGCGTTGCCCTCGACCTGCTCGGTGCGCTGACCAACATCAACGGCGTTCTGGGCAGCGCGGGCCCGCTGGAGATCCTGCGCGCCAGTGGCGTCTACAACCAAGGTGGCCAGTTGATCAGCCAGTCTTGGCTGAAACTGCTGACCGCAGGCGAGATGAACAACAGCCAGCAGGGGACGATTTCGGCCGATGGCCGGCTTGAGATCGCCTCCGCCGGCACGCTTCGCAACGATGCCGATGGCCTGATCAACAGCCGTGAGGGCGATGTGATCCTTACCGTTGGCGGGCTGAACAACGGCAACGGCGCCGTGCAGGCCGGCAACGCGTTGACCGTTGACGCGGGCACCGGGGCCATCGACAACCAGGGTGGCAAACTCATCGCCCGCAATGGCGACCTGACCCTGAACGCCAGCAGTCTCGATAACCGTGGCGGGATGCTGTCGAGCCTCAAGGGGCTGATGCAAAGCCGCCTGACCGGCGTGCTGCGCAACGGTCAGGGCGGCAAGATCGAAGGCGGCCGGATCGATCTGCGTGCTTGGGGCGGCATCTACAGCGGCGCGGGGCGAATCGCTGCCAACACGGGCGATATCCTGCTCGATGCAGGGAGCAATCTCCTGGATAACAGCGGCGGCGGGATCTACGCCAAAGGCCTGCTCAACGCCACCGCCGGCTCGGTGAACAACGATGGCGGCCAAATCAGCGCCAGCAAGATCGACGTCGTCAGCAACGGCAATTTTTCCAACCGCGGCGGCCTGATCGAAAGCGCCAGCACCCTGGCCATCCGCGCCGCCAACCTCGACAACCAGGGCGGCAAGCTACGGGCGCTGGGCAACGCCGGCAAGACCGACTTCCAGATCGGCAGCCTGTTCGACAACCGTAACGGTCTGGTGGAGACCGCCAACACCGATCTCATTCTCACCACACCGGGCTTCCTCAATGCGGGCGGCACTGTCACCCACGTCGGAACGGGCGAATTCGGCATCTCCACCGCGAATGTCATGAATGCCGGCGGCTCGCTGGTCACCCTGGGTGGCTTGACCTTGGCCGCCGACAGCTGGACCAACAGCAGCGTCATTCAGGCTGGGCGCCTTACGGTCAACGTCAACAATTTCACTCAGACGGCGAGCGGACAGCTGCTGGCGACGACCAAGCTGGTCGGGCGCGGCGGGAACTGGAACAACGATGGGTTGATTGCCGCTGGCGGCGGATTGGACATTCAGCTGAGCGGCCGTTACTACGGCAATGGCCGACTCAGCAGCGTCGGGGACTTGGGCCTCACTGCTGCGCAGATCGAATTGCCTTCGGCCGCCAGCATCACGGGAGCCTCCAAGACCACGCTCACCAGTCGCGGCAGCCTGACCAATCTGGGACGGCTCACATCCGTTGGCGACCTCAACGTCAATGCAGACGCGCTGATCAACAACGGGACGCTTGGCGGCAGCAGTAAAGTGACGATCACCGCCAACTCTCTGCTGAACCAGAACAGCCTGATTTTCAGCGGTGCTGACATGCAACTGCGTGTCGGCACACTGACCAATCGCTATGCCGATATCTACGGCATGGGTGACATCAGCGTCTCGCGGGACGGCATCGGTGGCTGGAGCTCATCGATCGAAAACCTTTCAGGGACTATCGAAAGCGTCGGCGACCTGAACTTGGCGGCGGATCGCATCGAGAACCGCAAGGATGTGTTTGAGGTGGCGGGGGGCGGGCTGGTTTCCGGAACGATCGGTGTTCGTTGCGAAACCTGCACCTCCTTCCAGGACATTCGTTATGAGAGCCGGATTCCCAGTCACATCGTCTGGGTCGAGAAGTACCAGTCATCCATCGTCAAGGATTCGGCGTCGGGCACATTGACCGCCGGCCGCAACTTGACAGGAAACGGTCGCGAATTCATCAACAACGCGTCGGTGGTCAGTGCCGGTCGTGATCTGACGCTCAACGTACAGAACTTCACCAACCAGGGCGCCACTGTCGGTGAGTACACCGTCACGCGTTGGTTGGACGCACCTCGCGAATCGAAAACCTTGAGCTTCTGGCAGGCCGTTCTGAACTACAACGCTGCCAACGATCCCGATTATGACTCCGGCAAAAAGGGTGTCTTGAACGGCAAGATTGTCATGGTTCCCAATATTCATACCTGGGACATGAATGAAGTCGAAACACTGTCCACCATTGGAGGACGTCAAGGTGGCGGCGAAGCCATCAGGTATCTGTCCTTTGGTTCGATCGTTGCCGAATACAGCAATGGTCAGATTTTCTATGCTCCGCCGAGTTACGGCAGCGGCGTGCGTACCGAAGCGCCGGACATCGTAAAGAACGCAACATTCACCAGAAACACAACCGTCGAGAGCGGCGCGACCGCCAGTGCCAACGCCGTTGTGCAGGCCGGCGGCACCGTCTACATCAATGCATCGAACAAACTGGACAACGGAGTCGTGCGCAACGGCAACGCGACGGCAGCCGGTACGTCCCGTCTAGGATCCACGCAGCTGGGCGGACAGGTGACGCCGACCGTCATCCGCATCAATTCGCAGTTGCCTCCCGATCTGGCCCAGCAACAGGTCAACCCTCTGACGTTGCCGGGTTTCACCCTGCCGGCTGGTGAAAACGGCTTGTTCCGCCTCAGCCACAAGGAAGGCGCCGATCCGACCCCCGCAGTGGAGCACGACTGGAGCATCGGCACGATTGCCGCCGCTACCAGCTCGCGTTCCGACGGTATGCCGGTCAAGTCGGCCACTCCATTGCAATTCGACCAGAACGGCCCGGTATCGACAGGTAAGCGTGACTTGAGCCTGGCGGAACGTCCGTCTTTGAGCCTCGGTGACAAGACTGTTCCGGTCAGCGTGAATGCCGGCACCGACAAGCCGGTGGGCGTGCTGTCGCCAGGCGGCAAAGCCACCTCATTTTACGTACAGCGCGTTGAAGGGCTGCCCGACACCAGCGTGCGCTCCAACCCGCACAAGTACCTCATCGAGACCAACCCGGCGCTGACCAACCTCAAGTCGTTCATGAGCTCGGACTACCTGCTGGGCAAGCTCGGCTACGACCCCGACACCAGCGCCAAGCGCCTGGGCGACGGCCTGTTCGAACAGCGTCTGGTGCAGCAGGCCGTGGTCGCCCGCACGGGCCAGCGCTTCATCGACGGGCAGACCTCCGACGAAGCGATGTTCAAGTACCTGATGAACAACGCGGTGGCGAGCAAGAACGAGCTCAACCTGTCTGTCGGCGTGACCCTGACCGCCCAGCAAGTGGCGGCGCTGACCCACGACATCGTCTGGCTCGAAGAGCACGAAGTGAACGGCGAAAAGGTGCTGGTGCCTGTGCTTTACATGGCCCAGGCCAACAACCGTCTGGCGCCGAACGGAGCGTTGATCCAAGGCAACGACGTGACTCTGATCGCCGGCGGCGACCTGAACAACGCCGGCACGCTGAAGGCATCGAACAACCTGTCGGCCGAAGCCGGCAACAACCTCACCAACAGCGGCCTGATCGAAGCCGGCGAGCGCCTGACCCTCAAGGCCGGCAACGACATCGTCAACAAGTCCGGCGGCATCATCTCCGGACGTGACGTCACGCTCACCACGACCCATGGCGACGTGATCAACCAGCGCGACGTGAACAGCATCGACGGCAGTCGCGGCACAAGCCTGTTCCACCGCGACGTGCTCGACAACGCGGCGCGAATCGAGGCGGCCAACGACCTGAAGATCGATTCCGGGCGCGACATCAACAACATCGGCGGCGTGCTGCAAAGCGGCCGGGACATGACGCTGGACGCTGATCGCGACATCAACATCACCTCGGTGCAGGATCGCAGCACCACTGGCCGTGGAAGCAGTTTCCTCAACCAGACCGTGACTCAGCAGGGGGCGGAGGTTAAGTCCGGGCGGGATTTGTCAATCTCGGCTGAACGTGACATTACCGCCATAGCGAGTCGTTTGGACGCCAAGCTTGATCTCGACTTGACCGCAGGGAACAACATTCTTCTCAGCTCTGCGGCCAACGAAAGCGACTATGTATCGCGCAGCAAGAAATTCGCACAAGAGAGTCACAGTATCAGCCAACAGGCTACGGTGCTGAACTCGGGTCGAGACATTGCGATCGATGCAGGCAATGATCTGGGGATCATCGCCAGTCGGATCAAGGCAGAGGAAAATGTCAGCTTGAATGCCGAACAGGACATTCTGGTTGCCTCAGCCAAGGACGAAAGCTCTTCTTACTACTACAAGAAGAAAAACGGCTCCTTCGGGCGCAGCAAGACCACGCAAAGTGAGAGCTACGACAGCACCAACGTCGCTTCAGTGATCGAGGCCGGCCAGAGTCTCACCGTCAATACCCACCAGGATGAAGACGGCAGCGTCAATCTCGACGGGGGACGCAATGTCACCATCATCGGCAGCCAGTTGAGTGCCGGGAATGACCTGATTCTGGGCGCCAAGAATGACGTTTCGGTGCTCTCGGCTACCGAGGAAAGCGGATCTTACTCCAAGAAGACCAAAACCGGACTGTTCGGGTTGTCGTCCAAGGGCAGCAGCCAGCTGCAGACCAACGTCACTCAAGTCGGCAGCGAACTGAACGCAAAGCACGACGCCGTCATCATCGGTGGCCGTGACATCAACCTGAACGCCAGTGTCATCAACGCGGACAACAACGCGGAACTGCATGCCGGGCTTTTGGACAAGGCCGGTGACATCAATCTTTCTTCCGCAGACAACGAAGCCTATAGCCGTGCAGAAGAGTTCAAGAAAAAACTGGGCTTGTCTCTCAAGGATACGGTGGGCTTGATTGCGGGCACGCCAGGGGCCGGGGCTGATATCACGGCGAACGCTTCGCATAAGGGCGGCCGTGAAGTCGTCAGTTCAACCAGTGTCGGCAGCGAAATCAATGCCGGTCATGACGCCATTCTGAAAGCCACACGAGACATTAATGTCATCGGCAGCGGCATCAATGCGGGACACGACGCCAACCTCGATGCGGGCCGCGATGTAAACGTTGTGGCCAGCATCGATGAGCAACGCAGCAGCAGTTGGGAAACCAACAAAAGCTACGGCATCAAACAGACTATCGACAACAATGGGTTCAGCACGTTCGTCGGCAATGAAACCATCAAGAAGGGTACCGAAAGTTCCGGGCATACCGCTGCCGGCAGCTCCATATCCGCGGGTCAGAACCTGAAGGTCAACGCCGGCCGCGATGTCAACCTGCAAGGTTCGGACATGCAGTCAGGCATCGATCTTAAGATCGGCGCCAAACGAGACATCAACATTGATGCAGCGGAACAAGCCAGTGCGGTCACCACCTGGGACAGCGTGAAACGCAACGGCACCACGACCACTATCGCCTATAACATCGGCAACACGCTCAATACCCTTCAAGGCACCGGTAAGGGAGAGGATGGCGTCAGCAAGGGATCAAGTGTGCTGAAGTCGGTCGATACATTGGGTCAGTTCTTCGGTGGGGCGACATTCGATGGTCATGCTGGTGGCTCAAGCATCAGCCAGACCCAGACCAGAACATCGGTAACCCACCGTCCTTCGACACTTTCGGCGGCCAACGACATCAGTCTGGACGCCGGCAATGACGTCAACGTCCATGGCAGCCGGTTGGATGCCGGTCACGACATCAATGTCACCGGCCGCGACATTACCCTCGACGTCGCCCATGGCGCCCAAGGCAGTGACGCCAGCCAGACCCAAAGCAAGGGCGGTCTCAAGGGCGGCACTACCGGTGGCTTCAAACTGGGCGTCGGGATCAGCAATGCCGGCAGTCAAGATGAGTCCACTCAAGGCCTCTCCACGCCGACCCAGCTCAATGCCGGTGGCAGCATCAATCTGGATGCAAAAAACGATCTGACGCTGATAGGAACCCGAGCTGTCGCCGAACGCGATATCAAGCTCAAGGCCGGAAACGACTTGAACATCCTCTCTGCGCAGAATGCGTCGAGCAGTGAAAACAGTCGGCGCAGTTGGGGTGCCGAAGGTGGGGTGATTGCAGGGAAGGACGGTTTCGGCTTCTACGGCTCAGTCAATGCAGGTCTGGGCGATCTCAAGCGCCAGGGTGTCGAGCAGCAAGAAGCCTACCTGTACGCGGGCAAGACCCTTAACTTCGAGAGTGGTCGTGACACCACCATTGCCGGTGCGACCTTGCGCGGCGACGAAGTGACTGGCGACGTTGGTCGAAACCTTACTGTGACGTCTGTGCCCAATACCGGGAAAGTCGAAGGCAAGGAGATGGACGCCAGCCTGACGCTTGCTTTCAGCATCGGCATGACCGCGAGCGGATCGTTGGGTTATGGACAAACTAACGGCAAGACCGATTGGGTCGAGAACCAGACCGTCATCAGTGGCAAAAGCAAGGTCGACATTCGCACCCAAGACCATACCCAGTTGGACGGGGCCGTTATCTTTGCCGACAACGGCAATCTGAAGCTGGATACCGATACGCTCGGTTTTCGCAACATCACCGGCAAAGACACTGAGCATGGTTACTACCTGAATGTCGGCGGCAGTTACGGCATCGGTGGCTCTCAGGCCGATAAACCCAACAAAGGCATGGGGGGGGACGGTAAAAACAATTGGGCAGTAGAGGGCTACAAGTACGACAAGGATCGTGAACAGACACTCAACGCCACGGTTGGCGCGGGTGAGATTGTCGTGCGTCATGACAAGAAAACTGGACAAGACTCTACGGCAGGGCTTAACCGCGATCTGAACAAAGCCTATGAAGTGACCCGGGATGACGAGCACCGAACGGATCTGTACGTGAGCAGCACGTCGATCAATGCGATCCTGGACTATGACAAGACGCTGGATAAATGGGCGGAGGATGCGGAAAAGTACGGCGAGAACGGCATTGAGTCACTGAACAAACTGCTGGATCTGGTTTTTGCCACGAATGCCTTCGTCCGCGGCAACGGTGTCTCCGTCGCCAATTACGTATTGGGCAATCGCGTTGCTCACCGATATTTGATCAAAAGTTTGCGTGACGAAAAAACGCGCAAGGACACTATCGGCAAGGCTGTCGACGGCATGACCAATGGGGCAACGTCCCCTGAAGCGCAAGCGGTGGTCGAGCGGATTGCTCAAATTGCCGCGACCGATCCCGAATTGGCGCTGAGCCTGATGCTCGCGTTCAAACGCTTGCAGACCTCAATGCCTGGGCAGTTGAACTTTGCGCCTTTGGCGGTGATGGCTGGAGGGGCGTTGGCCGCCTTGGGGGGCGCGCTTTTGACGGCAGCCAATTCACCGCAGAATCAGGAGGAAATGCGTAAGGCGGTGAATAGCCTGATGGAGTCTACCAGTGGCTCAGGGCTGCCAATGCAAGAGCGTCTAAGGCTGGCGACTGAATTGTGGTGGGCGATTCTTGGTACGAGCTTGCCCATACACTTGTTGGATCCTCGCTTCGGCACGATGACCAATCCGATTGTGGAAACAGACGTGCTCCATCCCGTGAGCGCCGGTGGTTTCACCATCGAGCCCACGTCTCCAAGCAGTACCGGGGGCAGTACGATCGAAAATGGAGAAGGGTGGAGCACCACCTCTCCAGCGGTGGATCCAAACCTGTCGCCCGGTAACATGTACAACAGTCCGGTCGACTATCCTCATATTATCGGGGCAGACTACAAAAATGATGGATTCACTCCTACGGGAGCCCATACGCTGCTGAATGGGGATGTAAGGATCGTGCCTGGTTCAACAGTTGATCCTCCTGATTCATGGGGTGTTTACCGAGCTTTTGTAGAGGTTCCGGATCCTAGGTTTCCGGGTCGGTGGATCCAAAAGCCAGGGAATATTAACTCGATGTTTCCTGCGACATGGGATGAGGCTCGGATCAAGGCTGAGGTTGATGCGGCATGGAATAGTCCTAACAAAACGGTGACCGGTGTTAAATGGAAGTCGGAGACACCATCTGGAGTGAAGGTGCAGGGATACACCACTCCAAGAACAACTGTTTATCCAATTTACAAGCCTTAATTGTCGAGGATGTTCATGAAGCTCAAGTTTTATCATCAGCCAGGCGGAACCTATCCTGAAGTCGGGCAGATATTCCATGCGGTAGCTGAAGTGGTTTCAACGGATGAAGAGGCGCCGCGCTACGAGCTCTATGTCTGCAGTGTTCTAGGTGCGATCGCTCAGATCCCAAAGGATTGCGATCGATTGCTGGCTGCCATTGAGTCGGTAGAGACAGGCGAGCAGGAGTCAGCCAGCGATGGTGGCAATGATGTTCTGCTGAACATTGATGCGAGCGCTGTGCAAGTCGATATTCTGGTCAACGATGACTGGGTGGGTCAGCCTGAGGGCAGGTTTACTCTTCAGGAGTGGCGTAAAGTGCTCGAAGGATGGAAATATCTTTTGGAGCTACCTGAAGGTTCCGCGCAATTTGTGATGGTCGAGTTGCCATAGGCAAACTTGATTCAGGGCAGGTGTGCGGCGGATGGGCGATCAGTCGGGTTTGTTGGATGGCCGCCCGGACATTCTTGCTGCCGGAAGGCGCTGTCAGCCAGCAATGACAGCGAGGTTCTTTGAGTAGTCCGGGCTATTTGAAAGAAAGGGGACGAATCTATTTAATGCGATGATCAATTCAATAGATCTGACCCTTTTTTACCCTTGATTCCTTAACCCACCCACGATCTGAATCGCAGACCTTGACCAGAGCAAACGGAACTCTCTCATTGCATCACTCGAACTACCCCCGCCTAAAGGTATTCCTGGCCTTTCTTCTGTGCCCGTTGGTCCCTGGCTTCATCGCCGGGATCGTCAAGACCGTTGCGACGGTTGTCCATCTGGCCATGAACCCGAGGCTGATCGGCGAGGTGGGGCCGGAGTTGATGATGATGCCGTTCCTCGCGCCCGTGCTGGCGCTGTTGATTTTCATCGTGCCGTTTCTGCTGTTCTCTTCGGCGATTGCGGGGCTGAAAGTGGCGAGAACGGTGCGGGCCTGCGCGACGGTTGCCCTGGTGGGCGCTTGTGTCGCCACGTTGTGGGTCGTTCCGTTTGTGGTCGCCGTTTTCCGTGATGACCCACGCGGGAATGGCCTGGAGTATGGGTTGGAGTTGGCCGTGCTGTTTGCTGTGTCGATGGCCACGTGCTGGTTGACCGCACGTTTCTTTTTGCCTGAGCCGGTCAGTCTTGAGGCCGATTCCGGTCAGGGTGTCGATTGATCCCAGCGCAAATTATTCAGGCCCCCACGCAAACGCCCCGAACGATGTCGGGGCGTTTTCATGTGTCGGGTTCAATAGCCGGGGTGTTTAGCGGAACGCCGGCACCACGTGTTTGATGAACAGCTCCAGCGACTTCTTCTTCTCCGCATGGGGCAGGCTGTTGTCGCACCAGAAGCTGAACTCGTCCACGCCCAGCTCCTTGTAGTACTTGATCCGCGGAATGATTTCTTCCGGCGTACCGATCATTGCGGTCTTGTGCAGGCTTTCCAGTTCGAATTCCGGGCGGCCGGCGAATTTCTCTTCCGGGCTGGGGGCGAGGAAGCCGTTGACCGGGACTTCCTTGTTGCCGAACCACGCGTCGAACGTGCGGTAGAAGCGTGAGATGGCCTTGGCGCCGACTTTCCAGCCGTCCGGATCGTCAGCGGTGTGCACGTGGGTGTGGCGCAGCACCATGAGTTGCGGGCGCGGCACGCCGGGATTGTTGTCCAGAGCGGCCTGGAATTTGTTCTTCAGGTCGACGACTTCTTCGTCGCCCTTCATCAGCGGCGTGACCATCACGTTGCAGCCGTTGGCCACGGCGAAGTTGTGGGAGTCCGGGTCGCGGGCGGCGATCCACATCGGCGGGTTGGGCTTCTGCACCGGTTTCGGCACGCTGGTGGAGGTCGGGAATTTCCAGATGTCGCCGTTGTGGGCGTAGTCGCCTTGCCACAAGGCGCGCACCACCGGAACCATTTCCCGCAATGCCTGGCCGCCGGCCGATGCGGGCATGCCGCCGGCCATGCGGTCGAACTCCACCTGATAGGCACCGCGGGCCAGGCCGACTTCCATCCGGCCGTTGCTGATCACATCGAGCAAGGCGCATTCGCCGGCCACCCGCAGCGGGTGCCAGAACGGCGCGATGATGGTGCCGGCGCCCAGGTGGATGGTGGTGGTCTTGGCCGCCAGGTACGCCAGCAGCGGCATCGGGCTCGGCGAGATGGTGTATTCCATGGCGTGGTGTTCGCCGATCCACACGGTACTGAAACCGCCGGCCTCCGCCATCAGGGTCAGTTCGGTCAGGTCTTCGAACAGTTGGCGGTGGCTGACGCTTTCGTCCCAGCGTTCCATGTGTACGAACAGGGAAAATTTCATGACGCTACCTCGGATCTCTTGTTGTTGGCCGGTCGCTGTCGGGCCTGTTTAACGGCAACCGGTTGGGGTCAGGCGAAAACGGGCAGGGCGCCCATCTTGCCGTGGCAATACACCAGCGGTCCTGCGTCTTGCTCGGGCACGATCAGGCTCTTCACCGCGCCGACCATGATGGCGTGGTCGCCGCCCTCGTATTCGCGCCACAACTCACATTCGATGATAGCCGTGGCGTTGGCCAGGATCGGGTTGCCCAGCTCGCTCAGCGTCCATTCGATGCCCTGGGCCTTGTCCTTGCCTTTGCGGGCGAACGCGTAGGCCTCGCTCTGCTGGCCGCCGGACAGCACGTGGATGGCGAAGCGTTTGTTCTTGATCAGGACAGGGTAGGAGTCGGAGCTGTAGTTGGGGCAGAACAGCACCAGGGCGGGATCCATCGACAGCGAGCTGAAGGCGCTGGCGGTCAGGCCGACGATCTGGCCGTCGTCATCCAGGGTGGTGATGACGGTTACGCCGGACGGAAACGAACCCATGACTTGTTTGTAGAGGGCGGCATCGATCATTGGACGATCCTCGGATGGGGTGACGCGGTTTTTATGTGTTTGTGGGTCTGATGGTATACCGTAATACATCGTTTGCAAGTGCTTTTTTGATGAAACGATAAACGCGGCGCTTTCGTCGGAAACTCAGGGTTTACGGGGCCTCCCCGTAGCCTTAGGGGCTTGGGATCAGGGAGGATGGCGGATCAGATGGCGCGCCGAACAGCGGATCAGTCTTGTGTAAATGTTGGAATACCATAATATGGTGTTCGCTCAGGGTGGGCGGCGAATCCCTCCTGGTTTGGCTTCATACAAAGATAAAAACAGACAAGCTCGAGTTCATGCATATGTCCCAGATGTCCCGGCAAGATCCGTTGATCGAGAATCACACGGTCGACTACGTCCCACTCGCGGAACGCCACGGGAAGGCCCGCGACCTGTTCACCCTGTGGTTCAGCACCAACATCGCGCCGCTGCCCATCGTCACCGGCGCCATGGTGGTCCAGGTGTTTCACTTGGATCTGTTCTGGGGGCTGCTGGCGATTGCGCTGGGGCACATGATCGGCGGTCTGGTGATCGCCCTGGCGTCGGCCCAGGGCCCGCGCATGGGCATCCCGCAGATGGTGCAGAGCCGCGGCCAGTTCGGCCGTTACGGCGCGCTGCTGATCGTGTTTTTCGCGGCGGTCATCTACATCGGCTTCTTCATTTCCAACATCGTGTTGGCCGGCAAATCCATCGTCGGCATCGCGCCGTCGGTGCCGGCGCCGCTGAGCATCCTGATCGGGGCTCTCGGCGCCACGGCCATCGGCGTGATCGGCTACAACTTCATCCACACCCTCAACCGCATCGGCACCTGGGTGATGGGCAGCGCGCTGCTGGCCGGGTTCCTCTACATCTTCGCCCATGACCTGCCGGCGGACTTCTTCACCCGCGGCAGCTTCAACCTGTCCGGCTGGCTGGCCACGGTGTCGCTGGGGATCATCTGGCAGATCAGCTTCTCGCCGTACGTGTCCGACTATTCGCGTTACCTGCCGGCGGACATCGGCATCGCCAAGCCGTTCTTCGCCACCTACCTGGGGGCGACGCTGGGCACGATCCTGTCGTTCGCCTTCGGTGCGGTGGCCGTGCTGGCGGCGCCGGAAGGCACCGAGGCGATGGCGGCGGTCAAGCTCTCCACCGGTTGGCTGGGGCCGATCCTGATGGTGCTGTTCCTGCTCAACATCATCAGCCACAACGCCTTGAATCTGTACGGCGCGGTGCTGTCGATCATCACCTCGATCCAGACCTTCGCCAGCCAATGGACGCCGAGCGTCAAGGTGCGGGTGGCGCTGTCGAGCGTGGTGCTGGCGGGCTGCTGCGTGGTGGCGCTGGGCGCGTCGGCGGACTTCATCTCCCAGTTCATCGGCCTGATCCTCGCGCTGCTGTTGGTGCTGGTGCCGTGGGCGTCGATCAACCTGATCGACTTCTACCTGATCAAGCGCGGCCGCTACGACATCGCGTCGATCTTCCGCGCCGACGGCGGCCTCTACGGGCGCTTCAACCTGCACGCGATCATCGCCTACTTCATCGGCATCCTGGTGCAGCTGCCGTTCGCCAACACGTCGCTGTACGTCGGGCCCTACGCCAACCTCGTGGAGGGCGCGGACCTGTCGTGGCTGGTGGGCCTGGCCGTAACGTGCCCGCTGTACTACTGCCTGGCGACCCGCAGCCAGCCGCAGCGCAGCGGGGCGGCGCAGTTCAGCTACACCGACTGATCCGCAAGCGCCTCATCCGCAATGCCCGGCCCTTCGCCGGGCATTGTCGTTTCCGCACTGCGGCGGTCACTCAAATTGGCCGTTTCGATCCCCTTTTGGCCAACCGGCCACTGTGCCCGGCCAGCGCCGTCGGCAAGAATCGGACGCAACCGACAAGAACAACAGGATGCCGCAACACCTTGCCCTTGGCTGACGATCAGCCGCTGCCGTGTACAGAACAACAAAACCATCGAACTCACGCCGCTTCAGGGGAAACAACCATGGTCACGATCAAACGCATGCTGGGCGCCACCGTGTGCGGGCTGACGCTGCTGGCCAGCGCCGTCCAGGCCGAACAGCGCGAATTGCGGGTCTACAACTGGGCGGACTACATCCTGCCGTCCGTGCCCAAGGATTTCGCTGCCAACAGCGGGATCAAAGTGACCTGGGACACCTTCGACACCAACGAATCCCTGGAGGCGAAACTGCTGACCGGCAACTCCGGATACGACCTGGTGGTGCCGTCGAACCAGTTCCTCGACACCCAGATCAAGGCCGGCGTGTTCCAGAAGCTCGACAAGTCCAAATTGCCGAACTGGCAACACCAGGATCCGGCGCTGCTCAAGCTGCTGGACGCCAACGACCCGGGCAACCAGTACGGCGTGCCCTACATGTACGGCACGGTGCTGATTGGCTTCAACCCGGCCAAGGTCAAGGCCGCGCTGGGTGAGAATGCGCCGGTGGACAGCTGGGATCTGGTGTTCAAGCCCGAGAACATGGAAAAGCTTAAGTCCTGCGGCGTGGCGATGCTCGATTCGCCGTCGGAGATCCTGCCGCTCGCCCTGCATTATCTGGGGCTGGATCCGAACAGCCAAAACCCGGATGACTACGAAAAGGCCAAGGCGCTGATGCTGAAGGTTCGGCCCTACGTCACCTACTTCAACTCGGCGAAGTACATGACCGACATCGCCAACGGCGACATCTGCGTGGCCATCGGCTACTCGGGCAGCTTCTATCAGTTCGGCAACCGGGCGAAGGAGGCGGGCAACGGTGTGGTGGTCGACTGGCGCCTGCCGAAGGAGGGCGCGCCGATCTGGTTCGACACGTTCGCCATTCCGAAGAGCGCGCAGAACGTGGCCGAGGCCCATGAGTTCCTGAACAACCTGCTGGATCCCAAGGTGATCGCGCCGATCAGCGATTTCCTCGGCTACCCGAACGCCAACAAGGATTCGATGGCCCTGATCAACAAGGACATCACCGAAAACCCCAACCTGACGCCGACCCCGGCGGCGCTGGCGAAGCTCTACGTGGTGCAGCCGCTGCCGCAGAAGCTGGAGCGGGTGCGCACGCGGGTGTGGACGAGCATCAAGTCCGACAAGTAAGAGCGGGGCTTGCGTGTGGTGAGGGAGCAAACGCCCTCACCGCAACGCGAATCAGCGGGCATCCGGCTCGGCAGCCTTGTTCCGGCTGACGATCAGGCTCAAGACCACCGACAGCAGGATCACCCCGCCCACCACCGCCAGCGACCATTCCACCGGCATGTGGAACCACGGCATGAGCGTCATCTTGCCGCCGATGAACACCAGCACCAGCGCCAAGCCGTACTTGAGCAGATGGAAGCGGTCGGCCATGTCCGCCAGCAGGAAATACAGCGCCCGCAGGCCCATGATCGCGAAGATGTTCGAGGTGAATACGATGAACGGGTCGGTGGTGACGGCGAAGATCGCCGGGATGCTGTCGACCGCGAACATCAGGTCGCTGGCCTCGATCAGCACCAGCACCAGGAACATCGGCGTGGCCCAGCGCACGCCGTTCTGCACCACAAAGAAACGCTCGCCGTGAAACCCGTGGGTGATGCGCAGATGCCCGCGCACCCAGCGCAGCAGCGGGTTCTTGTCCAGGTCCGGCTGGTGCTCGGCGAACATCAGCATCTTGATCCCGGTGACGATCAGGAACGCGCCGAACACATACAAAAGCCAAGCGAACTGCGACACCAGCCACACGCCGGCGAAGATCATCGCCGCGCGCATCACGATGGCCCCGAGCACACCGTATAGCAGCACCCGGCGCTGCAGCTCCGGCGGCACGGCGAAGTAGCCGAAGATCATCACGAACACGAACATGTTGTCGATCGACAGCGATTGCTCGATCAGGTAACCGGTGAGGAACTCCAGGGTTTTGACCTTGGCGATTTCAGGGCCGAACTCGCCGTTCAGGTACCACCAGAGCAGCCCGGCGAAGGCCAGCGCCAGCGCGCACCAGGCGATCACCCAGCCTGACGCTTCGCGCACCGACACCCGATGGGCCTTGCGCCCGCCGAACACGAACAGGTCCAGGGCCAGCATGGCGAGGACGAAGACAATGAAGGCGCCCCACATCCAGGGCTCGCCGATGTTGATGGGTTGCATGCCGTTCTCCCTGTCTTTATGTTTTTCGGGGTGGACGGGGCCATGCTAGTGGGAGCCTTCCGACAAAGAAAAATCGTTTATTTCGTGGGTATTGTTCGTAAATAGCGAAGTGTCGGAATACAACACTTCTTTGCTAACCTCGCTGTCGAGCCAGTCCACCACTCCGGGAGCCAAGATCATCGACACGCCAGATCCTCAAGCCGTCTGCAGCCCGATCACCAGTGCCGCCATATTCATCGTGGCGACCCTCAACGCCGGGGCTGAGGCCGCCGACACCGTGCGCGGTTGGTGCGCCGACGTCGCGGGGCTGACGCGCTCGGTCGGCAAGCGCGTTCCCTCGGGCAACCTGTCTTGCGTCTGCGGGTTTTCCTCCAACGCCTGGGATCGTCTGTTCGGCGGTCCGCGCCCGGCGTCCTTGCACGGTTTTCGTGAGTTCGGTGTAGAAGGGCGGCGTGCCGTTTCCACGCCGGGCGACCTGCTGCTGCACATTCGGGCCGACCAGATGGATCTGTGTTTCGAGCTGGCGACGCAGTTGATGTCCGCGCTGGACGGCGCCGTGACGGTGACCGACGAAGTGCAGGGTTTCCGTTATTTCGATATGCGCAGCATCATCGGGTTTGTCGATGGCACGGAAAACCCGGTCGGCCGCAAAGCCGAGCATTTCGCCCTCGTGGGCGATGAAGACCAGGCGTTCAGCGGTGGCAGTTATGTGCTGGTGCAGAAGTACCTGCACAACATGAAGGCGTGGAACGAGTTGTCGGTCGAGGCCCAGGAGCGGGTGATCGGCCGCACCAAACTGTCCGATATCGAGCTGGACGATTCGGTCAAGCCGAGCAATTCCCACAGCGCACTGACGACGATCACCCAGGACGGCGAAGAGGTGAAGATCCTGCGCGACAACATGCCGTTCGGTCGGCCGGGCGCGGGGGAGTTCGGTACTTACTTCATCGGCTACGCGCGCTCGCCGGAGCCGCTGGAGCTGATGCTGGAAAACATGTTCGTCGGCAAGCCGCCCGGCAACTACGATCGGTTGCTGGACTTCAGCACGGCGGTCACCGGCAGCCTGTTCTTTGTGCCTTCGGCGGATCTGCTGGAGGCGTTGGCGGAGCGATAAAAAAAGGCGGGATCGAATGATCCCGCCTTTTTTCTTACTTGCCGGTCGCCAGGGCTGGCGTACGCGGCGGCACCAGACGTTTCGAGCCGGTTGCCTCAAACGCCGCCGCCAGGCGCAGCAGCGTCGAGTCGTCGTAGGCGCGGCCGGCGAAGGTCAGGCCCACCGGCATGCCGATGTCCGCCATGACGCCCATCGGCACGGTCACGGTCGGCACGCCGAGGTGACGGATGGCGAGGTTGCCGTTGGCGACCCAGATGCCGTTGCTCCAGGCGATGTCCGCCGACGCCGGGTTGACGTCCGCGTCCGCCGGGCCGACGTCGGCGTTGGTCGGGAACAGCACGGCGTCGAGGCCGAGGCGGTCCATCCAGTCTTCGAGGTCGAGCTTGCGGGTCTGCTCCAGGCCGCGCAGGCCGTCGGGCAGGGTCGGGATCTGGTCCCACGGCTTGATGCCGCGCTCGGCCATGCGCACGTATTCGTCCATGCCGGCGGCCAGGTCGCCTTCGCGGTTGGGCAGGGTGCCCGGATCGTGCGGGAAGATCTTCGGCCCGTCGACGTCCGCCAGGCGGTTGAGTTTCGGATCGCCGTTGGCCCGCAGGAAATCATCGAACGCCCAGGCCGACAGATCCCACAGCTCGTCGTGCATGAACTCCTTGGACACGATCCCGCGGTTGAACACGGTCGGCGCGCCCGGGCGGTCGCCTTCGCAATTGGACACCAGCGGGAAGTCCACCTCGATCACTTCGGCGCCGGCGGCTTCCAGCGCCTTGCGCGCCTGGTTCCACAAGTCGATCACCGAAGGGCGGGTGTTGATGCGTTGGCCGGTCGGGCCACCGATGCCGGGCGCTTCGCTGGTGCCGGCCTCGGCGTCGGCGTTGATGTACATGCGCGGCACGCCCAGGCGCTTGCCGGCCAGGGCCGCAGCGCCGACGGCCAGTTCCGCGTAGGAGGCTGGACGCACCGAGGCCACGCTCGGGATCGGCACCCACGGCTGCAGGCGCCACAGGTCGCCGCGGGTGTCGGTGTCTTCGGCCACCACCACGTCGAGCACTTCCAGCAGGTCGGCCATGGTGCGGGCGTAGGGCACGACCACGTCCATGGTCGGCGTCAGCGGCCAGTTGCCGCGCACCGAAATCACCCCGCGCGACGGTGTGTAGGCGCACAGGCCGTTGTTGGAGGCCGGGCCGCGGCCGCTCGACCAGGTTTCCTCGGCCAGGCCGAACGCCGAGTAGCTGGCGGCGGTGGCAGTGCCGGCGCCGTTCGACGAGCCGGAGGCGAAGGGAGCGGTCAGATAAGCGGCGTTGTACGGGCTTTCGGCGCGGCCGTAGACGCCGCGCTGCATCCCACCGTTGGCCATCGGCGGCATGTTGGTCTTGCCCAGGCAGATCGCCCCGGCGGCGCGCAGGCGTTCGATGGTGAACGCATCGCGGTGGGCGACCAGGTCGGCGAAGGCCGGGCTGCCGGACGCGGCGGTCAGGCCCTTGACCAGGTAGCTGTCCTTGGCGGTGTAGGGGATGCCGTCCAGCGGGCCGAGGGTCTTGCCGGCGGCGCGGCGGGCGTCGGAGGCCTCTGCTTCCTTCAGGGCGTCGGGGTTGCGCACCACCACGGCGTTGAGTGCGGTGGCGGTCTGCGGGCCGTCATAGGCGTCGATCCGCGCGAGATAAGCCTGCACCAGCTCGACCGCGGTGGTCTGGCCCGATTCCAGGGCTGCGCGCAATTGGGCAATGGAAACTTCAGTGACTTCGATCATGCTGTTACCGCCGACAGGTTCTCAGATGGGTTGTTCGTCATGGTTATCGTGGCACGGTGTCAAGAATCCTTGATGAGCGAGACTCTACCCTGAAGTGATGCGGATGGGGTATTCAAATTCGATAAATATCGGCATTTATCATCGAAAAAATTCACCGGGCGTCTCTCCGAACTGTTGCCGGAACGCGGCGATGAAGGCCGAAGTTGAATCATAGCCGCAGGCCAGCGCCACATCGGTGACCCGTTCGCCCCGTTCCAGCGGCGTCAGGGCGCCGAGCAGGCGAAGGCGCTGGCGCCAGGCCCGGAAGGTCAGGCCGGTGTCGCGCAGGAACAGGCGGCTGAGGGTCTTTTCGGTGACGCCGAACCGGTCGCTCCAGTGCTGCAGCGTGGTCGACTGATCGGGATGCTGCTCAAGGCTGCGATAGATCTGCTGCAAGCGGCTGTCCTGGGGCAGTGGCAGCATCAGGTCGATTTGCGGGGCTTCGGCCAACTGGTCGAGGATCACCTGAGCGAGCCGACCGTGGGGGCCGTCCAGGTCGTACTCCACCGGCACGCCGCTGAAGGTGCGGATCAGCTCGCGCAGCAAGTCGTTCACGGCCAGCACATGACACCGTTGCGCCGCCCGGCCTGCGACGCTGCAATCGATGTACAGGCTGCGCATTTCCGTGTGCGGCGAACTGAACACCCGATGCGGCACGCCGGCCGGGATCCACACCGCCCGCTCCGGCGGGGCGACGAAGCGCCCGGCGGCGGTCTGCACTTCCAGCACGCCCTGGATCGCATAAGACAACTGCACCCACGGGTGGCTGTGGCGGCGGGTGAGGGCGCGGTTGGGCAGCGATTCGGTACGGCCGTAGAGCGGTCGCGGCAGGCTGGGCAGTCCGGGAATGCTGCGTCTGACGCTTTTGTCGTGTCCTTTAGGCGGCATCTGTGGGCTCTTCGGCGTTAGTCGGTCATTGCCGATCACGTTAGAGTCGCCTTCACGTACTGGCAACCCCCGGAAGACCGCTTATGACCCGCCCACGCTTGTTACCCGACAACTTCACCCTGACCCTGATCGGCGTGGTGCTGCTGGCCAGTTTCCTGCCCGCCAGCGGCCAGGTCGCGGTCGGCTTCGGCTGGCTGACCAACATCGCCATCGCGCTGCTGTTCTTTCTGCACGGCGCCAAGCTTTCGCGGGAGTCGATCATCGCCGGCGCCGGCCACTGGCGCCTGCATTTGCTGGTGTTCGGCCTGACGTTCGTGCTGTTCCCGTTGCTGGGCCTGGCGCTCAAGCCGCTGCTGTCGCCGCTGATCGGCGACAACCTGTACATGGGCATGCTCTATCTGTGCGCGCTGCCGGCCACGGTGCAATCGGCGATTGCGTTCACTTCGCTGGCCCGGGGCAACATTCCGGCGGCGATCTGCAGCGCGGCGGCCTCCAGCCTGTTCGGGATCTTCCTGACGCCGTTGCTGGTGACGCTACTGTTGAACGTCCATGGTGACGGCGGTTCGACCCTCGATGCCATCGTGAAGATCAGCGTGCAGCTGCTGTTGCCGTTCATCGCCGGACAGATCGCCCGGCGCTGGATCGGCGCCTGGGTCGGGCGCAACAAGCACTGGCTCAAGTTCGTCGATCAGGGTTCGATCCTGCTGGTGGTCTACGGCGCCTTCAGCGAGGCGGTGAACGAAGGCATCTGGCATCAGATCCCGGTGCTGGACCTGTTCGGGCTGGTGGTGGTGTGCTGCATCCTGCTGGCGCTGGTGCTGCTGGCGTCCACGGTGCTGGGCAAGGCGTTCGGCTTCAGCCAGGAAGACCGCATCACCATTCTGTTCTGCGGTTCGAAGAAGAGCCTGGCAACCGGTGTGCCGATGGCCCAGGTGCTGTTCGCCGGCAGCACGATCGGCGTGCTGATCCTGCCGCTGATGCTGTTTCATCAGATTCAGTTGATGGTGTGTGCGGTGCTGGCGCAGCGATATGCCAAACGGCCGGAGTCGATTCCTGAACTGATGGCTCAGGTGGATCCATAAGGGAGTTGGCTAAGTAAGGGAGGGTGAAACGAGGAAGAAAATGGCAGGGGCGGCTGGATTCGAACCAACGCATGGCAGGATCAAAACCTGCTGCCTTACCGCTTGGCGACGCCCCTGTATTCGGTTGGCCTGTCTGGCTTCCCGGAAAGTGCGCGAAATTTAACAACATTTTTTCCGTCTGGGAAGCCCCGAACGAAATAATTTTCTTGGAAAACAGCCTGTTATCTTTTTTGCGCCGCCCGTGATGGCTCATTTCGCCGCTTTTCCTACAGCGTCCCCGAGTATTTCACCGCCGCAGCGGCACGGGAGGGGACGTTCAGCGTGCGCAGCAACGAAGACACATGAATGCGCACGGTAAACGGAGATATATCGAGTTCCCGGGCGATTTCCTTGTTCGTCTTGCCTTGGGCGATCAGCCGCAGCACTTCCTGCTGACGGGCGGTCAACGCTGTGCCGGATTCCAGCGGCAACAGGCCCGAAGGCGCAAACCTGACCAGCACTTCACCCTCGCGGATGGCCAGGATCGCCTGGCCGATCTCGTCCGGGGCGATGTTCTTGCCGATGAACCCGTCGATCCCGGCGGCCATCACTTCGCCGATCAGCGTTTCGTCGTCCACCATCGACACCACGATCAATGTGGTGCGCGGCCATTGCAGGCGCAGTTGCGCCAATTGGTCGAGGCTGGTCAGGCCGGGAAAGCGCAGGTCGAGGATCAGTGTGTCCGGCTCGTCGCCTGACCGGAGCAAGCGCTGCACGGCCTCGAAATCGCCGGCCTCGTCGACGGCGGCCTCGGGCAACAGGCGCTGGACGGTGCGCAGCAGCGCTTCGCGAAACAGCGGGTGATCGTCGGCTATGATGATTCGGCAAGCCATGGCTGCACCCTCCCTGGGTCTGGCGTTCCGTTGGCTTGCACCTTAGCACCGGGCAAAGGCGTTGCCTGTTGGTTCGTGCTGGATCTGACGACTGCCGCACAAGGACGTTCCCATGAAGTTCGAAAAGAACACCGAGCTCGACCAGGCCAACCTGCGCATCATTCTGGCGAGCGTGGCCCTGGCCTACATCAGCGTGCTGGGCTTTCTGCCGGGGCAGCGGGTGGACACCTACCTGCCGATCATCGCCTACATCAGCGTGTTCCTGCTGGCGTCGGCGGTGCTGCGCCAGGCCATTGTGCGTTGGCCCGGGCATTATCCGGCGCGGCGGATCTTCGGCATGGTCAACGACTACACCGGCACCTCGTTCGGGCTGGTGATGGGCGGCGCCACCGCGTTGCCGCTGTATGCGGTGATGGTCTGGGTCAACCTGGGCAACGGCATGCGCTACGGTTCGCGTTACCTGGCGATCGCCACGGCGCTGGCGTTGGCGGCGCTGGTCGTGGTGTACAGCCTGACGCCGGTGTGGCAGGCGCAGCCGTTCATGGTGCTGATGCTGATGATCACCAGCACGGTGATTCCGTTCTATGCGCACCTGCTGCTGGAACGCACGCGCAAGGCGTCGGAAGAGGCGGTCGCGGCCAATCTGGAGAAGTCGCGGTTCCTGGCCCAGGCCAGCCACGACCTGCGCCAGCCGATCCACTCCATCGGCCTGTTCACCGCGTGCCTGCGCGAGTCCCGCCTGGGTGACGAAGAGCGCCGGCTGGTGGACAACATCGACCGTTCGCTGCTCAACGTCTCGCAGCTGTTCCGTTCGATCCTCGACCTCTACACCCTCGACAACGGGCGGATCCAGCCCAAGCTCCAGACGTTCGAACTGGGCGAATGGCTGGCCGACCTGATCCGCCAGAACGCCGAAGCCGCACGCTGGGCCGGCGTGGAACTGCGCCTGCGTCCGTGCCGGCACTGGGTTCGCACCGACCCGGCGCTGCTGGCGACCATGGTGCAGAACGTCCTGTCCAACTGCTTCAAGTACGGTGCGCACCGGCCGGTGCTGATCGGCGTGCGCAAGCGTGCCGGCGGGCTGGCCATCGTCGTGTACGACTGCGGCAACGGCATCGCCGAGGAACATCTGCCGAAGGTCTTCGAGGAGTTCTACCGGGTTCGCCAGTTACGGGACAAGGATGTGGAGGGCGTGGGGCTGGGGCTGTCGATCGTCAAACGGTTGGGGCAACTGATCGGTGTCGGGGTGACGCTGCGCTCGCGGCTCGTGCATGGCACGGCGGTGACCCTGTTCGGATTGCCGTTGGCGACGGCGCCTGCGTTGCCGGCGGTGCGCGATGAGGCGCGTCAGGCGGGCATGCTGACCGGGCTGAAAGTGTGTCTGGTAGAGGATGACCGCAACGTGCTGCTGGCCACGTCGGCGCTGCTCGAGCGTTGGGGGTGCGTGGTGCAGGCCGAGACGACGGGGCAGGGGCTGGTGACGGACTGCGACATCATCGTCGCCGACTACGACCTGGGAGCCCACGGCACCGGCATCGAGTGCATCGATGACATTCGCCGGCAGCGCGGTCAGGCGGTGCCGGCGATGATCATCACCGGGCATGACATCGAGAAAATCCAGGCGGCGCTGCATGACCGTCGGATCGCCATCCTGTCAAAACCGGTGCGTCCGGCCGAGCTGCGCGCGACCTTGCGTGCGCTGCGCGAGCGGCGGGACGAGCCGGTGGGCGCCGGCAGCGACAGCCTGGCGTGAGGGCGGATCCGGTTACCGGTACGGGATCGGCGAGGCGCCTTTGGGCAGGCAGGTCAGCGGCGGCGACATGATCCCCATGCTGGCCACGGCGACGATCGCGCCGCTGGGCAGCTCGCAGTTGTACTCGCCGCCGGCGGTGTAGGCCGTGTAATAGGTGAGGGTGCTGTCGCTGCGCACGTTGGCGATCTTGGTGACGGGCTGGCCGATCACGGTCTGGGCCCGTTCCTTCATGCTGTCTTCGGTGGGTTTGGCGGTCTGGCAACCGGCGGCGCCGGCCAGCAGCGCACCGATGACAGCGAGTTTGCAGAGGCGTGAGTGCAGTTTCATGGTGTGTCTTCCTTGGTGTTGTTCTTTTTCCGGGCGCGACGGTGCCGTGCACGGTGCAAGGGCCGTGTGGGGAAGCGTCGGGGGTTGCGGGGACTATAGCGCCGGGCGACGCAGCGGTCATTAGCACAAATGTGCTAGCGGGGACGAAACGGGCGGTCGGATGGGACCGCCCGTTTTACCTGGCTGGGCCGGTTATTGAGGGCTGTTGAACTGGTCGGAATAGCTGCCGGTCATGAGCGCCGAGGCGACCCGGTCGGAGCCGACGCCGACGCGGGAGTAGGCCAGCCGGTTGGCGCCGACCTTGTCCGCGCCATCGGCGGCCAGGGCGCCTGCACCGACATGGTCGGAACCGTCGGAAGCCACCGCGCCTGCGCCGACATGATCGGAACCGTCGGAGGCCACAGCGCCCGCGCCGACGTGGTCAGAGCCATCGGAAGCCACAGCGCCCGCGCCGACATGATCGGAACCGTCGGAAGCCACGGCGCCCGCGCCGACGTGGTCAGAGCCATCGGAAGCCACGGCGCCTGCGCCGACGTGGTCAGAGCCATCGGAAGCCACAGCGCCTGCGCCGACATGATCGGAACCGTCGGAGGCCACAGCGCCCGCGCCTACATGATCGGAGCCGTCGGAAGCCACAGCGCCCGCGCCTACATGATCGGAGCCGTCGGAAGCCACAGCGCCTGCGCCGACGTGGTCGGAACCGTCGGAGGCCACAGCGCCCGCGCCTACATGATCGGAGCCGTCGGAAGCCACAGCGCCTGCGCCGACATGGTCGGAGCCGTCGGAAGCCACAGCGCCCGCGCCGACATGGTCAGAACCGTCAGAGGCAACGGCACCCGCACCGACATGATCCGAGCCATCGGACGCCAACGCCTGCGGCTGCGCCGCCCAGGCCACCGGCACCACCACCGTTGCGGCCACCGCAAGAACGACGCCTGTCAAAAGCTTGTGTTTCATGATCTTCTCCACGACCCATCAGCCACAACGCGTCCGAGCGGCGTCCGTCGGCTGCACCGGCGGCAGGGCTCGTTGGCCCGGGGTTAACCAGATTGGCGATTGGCACGGGCGCACCGCCAGGTGCACGGGTGTCGACGTACTGCATGAAACTTCGTTAGCGAACTGAAAAGTATAGTCGGCCAATCGTCGGCGACGGAGGCCGCTCGGCCCGGGGCGATAGTCGGTTAACGTCCTTGCGGGCGGGCGCTAGAAGGAAATCGGTCTAAAAAGGGCGTTTCGGATTTCAAAGCCTTTGCTAGGCTCATAGGTGTAGGCGAACACGCAGACTGATGCGCAAGCGGATAGCGAGGAAGCGTTGGGCGCGTTCCGAAGGGTACACGGTTAGAAAGATCCCCGCGCTGGGATCCAGCCCTTATGCCGTGTGAAGCAGCAGAGCACATTGCCTGTACTGTGGGAGTCCTGATAAACCTCGTAAGCCAGAGACCAGCACTGGCCGACTACTCGAACACCAAAGCCCGCCTTGTGCGGGCTTTGACGTTTCGGGGCCTATATCTTCGCCAACGCCTGCGCCAGGTCGGCGCGCAGGTCCTCGACATCTTCCACGCCCACGGACAGGCGCACCAGCGTATCGCCGATGCCCAGCCGCGCGCGGGTCTCTGCCGGGATGGTGGCGTGGGTCATGATCGCCGGGTGCTCGATCAGGCTTTCCACGCCGCCGAGGCTTTCGGCCAGGGCGAAGATCTTCACGTTCTCCAGGAAGCGTCGGGCGCCGGCCAGGTCGCTGTTCACGTCCAGGGAGATCATCCCGCCGAAACCGCGCATCTGCCGTTTCGCCAGTTCATGCTGCGGGTGCGACGGCAGGCCCGGGTAATAGACGCGCTTGACCTGCGGCTGGCGCTCCAGCCACTGCGCCAGTTCCAGGGCGTTGCTGCAATGGCGCTCCATGCGCAGCGCCAGGGTCTTCACGCCGCGCAGGGTGAGGAACGCGTCGAACGGCCCGGCGATCGCGCCGACCGCGTTCTGCAGGAAGCCCAGGCGCTCGGCGAGTTCCGCGTTCTGCCCGACCACGGCGATGCCGCCGATCACGTCGGAGTGACCGTTGAGGTACTTGGTGGTCGAGTGCAGCACGATGTCGAAGCCCAGCTCCAGCGGACGCTGGATGTACGGGCTGGCGAACGTGTTGTCGGCCACGCACAGGATGCCCCGCGCCCGGCAGGTGCGGGCGATGGCCGCGAGGTCGACCAGGCCCAGCAACGGGTTGGTCGGGGTCTCGACGATGACCATGCGGGTGTCGTCCTGCAGCGACGCTTCGAAGGCCGACAGGTCGCTCAGGTCGACATAGGTGAAACGGTGTCCGGCGCTGTGCTGGCGCACCTTGTCGAACAGGCGGAACGTGCCGCCGTACAGGTCGTTGCCCGACACGACGTGCGAGCCGGCCTCAAGCAGTTCGAGCACCGTGGAAATGGTCGCCAGGCCCGAGGCGAAGGCGAACGCCCGGGTGCCGCCCTCCAGGTCCGCCACGCAGCGCTCCAGGGCGAACCGGGTCGGATTGTGCGAGCGGCCGTAGTCGAAGCCCTTGTGCACACCGGGGCTGTCCTGCAGGTAGGTGGAGTTGGCGTAGATCGGCGGCATCAGCGCCCCGGTGGTCGGGTCCGGCGTTTGCCCGGCGTGGATCACGCGGGTGGCGAAGCCCCGTGGCGGGGCGTTTTCATCGTGCTGGCTCATGCCAGGGATCTCCGTAGTTGGTTGAGCATGTCGACGCGGGTGATCAGGCCATGGAAGCCCGAGGCGTCGGCGATGATCGCCACCAGGCCGCGGTTGAGGACCTTCTCCAGCTCGGCCAGGTCGGCGTTCGGCGCCAGGGTCTGCAGCTTGTCGGTCATCGCGCTGGCGACGGTCTTGCGAAAATGCGCAGCGTCCTCATGGACGCCGAGCAGGATGTCGGATTCGTCGATCACACCGACCAGCTGGCGGCCTTCGACTAGGACGGGCAGTTGCGACACATCGGCCAGGCGCATGCGCTGGAAGGCCGTGAGCAGGGTGTCTTCCGGGCCGACGCTGATCACCCGGCCGTCCTCGAAGCGTCGGGCCACCAGGTCGCGCAGGTCGCCGTAGCGCTTGCGCGCCAGCAGGCCCTGGTCGTTCATCCACTGATCGTTGTAGACCTTGGACAGGTAGCGGGTGCCGGTGTCGCAGACGAAGCTGACCACCCGTTTCGGTTCGGTCTGCTCGCGGCAGTAGCGCAGCGCGGCGGCGAACAGGGTGCCGGTGGACGAACCGCCGAGAATGCCTTCGACCCGCAGCAGTTGGCGGGCGTGGTCAAAGCTTTCTTCGTCGCTGATGGAATAGGCGTGGCGCACGCTGGAGAGGTCGGAGATCGACGGGATGAAGTCCTCGCCGATGCCTTCCACCGCCCAGGAACCGGCGGTGCCGAGGTGGCCGCTGCGGCTGTATTCGGCCATCACCGAGCCGACCGGGTCGGCCAGCACCATTTCAAGGTCCGGCTGCACGCGCTGGAAGAACCGGGTCAGGCCGGTGAGCGTGCCGGCGGAGCCGACGCCGACGACGATGGCGTCCAGGTCATGTTCGGTCTGCGCCCAGATTTCCGGGGCGGTGCTGCATTCGTGGGCCAGCGGGTTGGCGGGGTTGTTGAACTGGTCGGCGAAGAAGGCGCCGGGAATGTCCTTGGCCAGGCGTGCGGCGACGTCCTGGTAGTACTCGGGGTGGCCCTTGCCGACGTCGGAGCGGGTGATGTGCACTTCGGCGCCCATGGCCTTGAGGTGCAGGACCTTTTCGGTGGACATCTTGTCCGGCACCACCAGCACCACCCGGTAGCCTTTGGCGCGGCCCACCAGGGCCAGGCCCAGGCCGGTGTTGCCGGCGGTGGCCTCAACGATGGTGCCGCCGGGCTGGAGGCGGCCGTCGCGTTCGGCGGCGTCGATCATGGCCAGACCGATGCGGTCCTTGATCGATCCGCCGGGGTTCTGCGATTCGAGTTTGAGAAACAGCGTGCACGGCCCGGTGTCGAAGCGGGTGACACGAACCAGCGGTGTGTTGCCTATCAGCCCAAGCACTGCAGGGCGTGAATCCTTTGACATCTCTTCACCTCGTTTGTGGTGATTGATCGCGATCCATTCGCGGGGAACAAGCTCGCATGCAACATAGGCCCGGATGGTCTGCGCCGCAACCTTTCGCTGGTTGGGCCAATGGTTTGGGGCGTGGGTGCGGCAAGGTCCGATTGCGGTTTTCGTTCGAACGCCGCTAATATACGTTCCATATGCATTTCATATCAGGTATTGCCGTGGGCATCGTAAAAATCTCCGAGGACATGCACGAGAACCTGCGCATCTCCAGCAGCGCGCTCAGTCGTTCGATCAACGCACAGGCCGAGCACTGGATGCGCATCGGCATGCTTGCCGAGCTGCACCCCAACCTGGATCACAGCGCCATCTGCCGCTTGCTGATCCGCGCGGAGCAGGCGGGCGGTCTCGATCTGCAGCGTCTGTGCACGTTGGCGGATGCCTCGTCTGCGGTCTCGTCTGCGCAGAGGACCGAAGCATGAGAAACCCGATCAAGATCAACACCGCCGCCGACATCGCCCAATCGCGGGAGGCGGGCCGTTTGGCCGCCGAAGTGCTGGCCATGCTGGTGCCCCACGTCAAGGCCGGGGTCTCCACCGACGACCTCGACCGTCTGTGCAACGACTATATCGTCAACGTGCAGAAGGCGATTCCCGCCAACGTCGGTTATCACGGTTTCCCGAAGACGGTGTGCGCGTCGGTCAACGAGGTCGTGTGCCACGGCATTCCGTCGGGCCGCAAGCTGAAGGACGGCGACATCGTCAACCTCGACATCGCGGTGATCAAGGACGGCTGGTTCGGCGACACCAGCCGCATGTACGTGGTCGGCGAGCCGACGCCCGAGGCCCGGCATCTGATCAAGACCACCTACGACGCCATGTGCGCCGGCATCCGCGCCGTGCGCCCGGGCGCGACCCTGGGCGACATTGGCTTCGCGATCCAGAGCCTGGCGGAGCGGGAAGGCTTCAGCGTGGTGCGCGAGTACTGCGGGCACGGCATCGGCAAGGTCTATCACGATGAGCCGCAGGTGCTGCACTACGGGCATCCGAACCAGGGCCTGAAGCTGAAGGCGGGGATGATCTTCACCGTCGAACCGATGCTCAACGCCGGTAAGCGCCATGTGAAAAGCCTGGCCGACGGCTGGACCGTGGTGACCAAGGACCAGTCGCTCTCGGCGCAGTGGGAGCACATGGTGGCGGTGACCGAGGACGGCTTCGAAGTGCTGACGGCGTGGCCGGACGAGATCGCAGGGTTTGCGCCGATCCTTCGGTCGTAAAAAAGGGCCGGCACCGCCCGACGCGATGCCGGCCCGAAGGTGACATTTCCTAGACGCCGCGATCCCTGTGGGAGCGGGCTTGCCCGCGATGGCGGCGGGCCAGGCAACATGGATGTCGGCAGTGCCGGCCTCATCGCTGGCAAGTCGAGTCGTCGCACCGCAGCTCCCACAGGTTCTGTGGTGTGCAGGGATCTCTTGTGGCGATGCCGGGCTCAGTGAGCGCCGGCCGCCTTGTTCAAGTCGCTTTCCGCCCATTCGGTGTACACGCAGGCGTCCGCCGTGGCCCAGCGCACCTGCACCGGATCGCCGGCCTTGAGCGGCATGCCGGCAGCGGACAGGGCCTTGACCGTCATTGCGGTGCCGCCCGGCGTGACCACGCTGCACGTCTGGCTTTCGCCGAGGAACAGCACCTCCACCACCTTGGCCGACACCTCGTTCCAGCCGGCGGCCAGCGGTTCGTTGACCGCTTGCTGCACGCTCAATGCCAGGGCCTTTTCCGGGCGCACCATCAGCAGCACGTCCTGCCCGCTGTGCAGGCCGGCGGTGAGGCGGATCGACAGCGCTTGCCCTTCGAAATCCGCCGCCCCGTTGCCCTGGGCCTTGAGCCGCAAGAAGTTCGAGTTGCCGAGGAACGACGCCACAAAGGCGTTCGGCGGGTTCTGGTACAGGTCGTAGCCGCTGCCCAGGCCGACGATCTTGCCGTGGCTGAAGATCGCGATGCGCTGGGACAGGCGCATGGCTTCTTCCTGGTCGTGGGTCACGTAGACGATGGTGATGCCCAGGCGCCGGTGCAGCTGGCGCAATTCGTCTTGCAGGTCTTCACGCAGCTTCTTGTCCAACGCGCCGAGAGGCTCGTCCATCAGCAGGATGCGCGGCTCGTAGACCAGCGCCCGGGCGATGGCGACCCGTTGCTGCTGGCCGCCGGACAACTGCGAAGGGCGACGGTGGGCGAACTGCTCCAGCTGCACCAGCTTGAGCATCGCATCGACGCGCTTGTCCCGCTCGGCGGCGGCGAGCTTGCGGATCGCCAGGGGGAAGGCGATGTTGTCGCGCACCGAAAGGTGCGGGAACAGCGAGTAGCGCTGGAACACCATGCCGATGTCGCGCTTGTGCGGCGGCACGTTCACCAGCGACTGGCCGTTGACCAGGATCTCGCCGCTGCTCGGCGTCTCGAAGCCGGCGAGCATCGACAGCGTGGTGCTCTTGCCCGAGCCGCTGGAGCCCAGGAAGGTGAGGAATTCGCCGTCCTTGATGTCCAGCGAGATGTTGTCCACGGCGGCGAAATCGCCGTAGTGCTTGTTCAGGTGGCGCAGGCTGACCAGGGGTTTGTCGCTCTGCTGGGATGCGTCTTTGATCACGGCACTCATGTCGTACTCCTGGGCGCTCAGGCGCGGATTTCGTTGCGCCGGCGCAGGGCGGCGGCGATCACCATGACCAGCACCGACAGGCCGATCAGCAGCGTCGAGGCGACGGCGATCACGGGTGTCAGGTCCTGACGCAGGGTGGTCCACATTTTCACGGGAAGGGTCTGCAGGGTCGGGCTGGCCATCATCACGCTCAGCACCACTTCGTCCCACGAGACGAGGAAGGCGAAGAGGGCGCCGGCGACCATGCCCGGACGGATCGCCGGGAACGTCACCTTGAACACCGCCTGCAGGCGTGAGGCGCCGCAGATCACCGCCGCGTCTTCGATCGACTGGTCGAACAGCTTCAGCGAGTTGATGATCGAGATGATGGTGAACGGCAGGGCGACGATCACGTGGCTGACGACGAAGGCGAACATCGTCCCGGTGTAGCCGAGCTTGAGGAACAGCGCGTACACCGCCACGGCGATGATCACCAGCGGCACGATCATCGGCAGGGTGAACAGGCCGTAGAGCATTTCCCGGCCGGGAAAGCGCCCGCGCACCAGGGCGAAGGCGGTCGGCAGGCCCAGGGCCACGGCGCAGACGGTGGTCAGCACCGCGACCTTGAGGCTGGCCATGGCCGCGCTCATCCAGTCGGCATTGGAGAAGAACTGCACGTACCACTTCAGTGTCCAGCCCGGCGGCGGGAACACCAGCCACTGGGACGAGCCGAACGACAGCAGCACGATGAACACGATGGGCAGCAGCAGGAACAGGCCGATCAGCCCGGTCGTCGCGTACAGGCCCAGGCGCATCCGGCGGCTCATGGCATTGGGTGTCAGGAGCATGTCGGCTTACCTCGCGTTGCTGGCGCCAACCGGGGATTCCGGCTGAAGCTTCAGGTAGAAGTAGAACAGCACCAGGGTGATGACGATCAGCAACGCGGCGCCGGCGCTGGCCAGGCCCCAGTTGAGGAACGACTGCACCTGCTGAATGATGAACTCCGGCAGCATCATGTTCTGCGCCCCGCCCAGCAGCGCCGGGGTGACGTAGTAACCGAGCGACATCACGAACACCATCAGCCCGCCGGACGCCAGCCCCGGCCGGCACAGCGGCAGGAACACCCGGAAGAAGTTGGTCCAGGGGCTGGCGCCGCAGATCGAGCCGGCCTGCAGGATCATCGGGTCGATGGCCTGCATGGTCGCCTGCAGCGGCAGCACGATGAACGGGATCATGATGTAGCTCATGCCGATCACCACGCCGGTGAGGTTGTGCACCATCTCCAGCGGCTGGTCGATGATGCCCATCGCCATCAGGGCCTTGTTGATCACCCCCGAGGCCTGCAACAGCACCAGCCAGGAGTAGGTGCGCGCCAGCAGGCTGGTCCACATCGACAGCAGCACGATGTTGAGCATCCAGCGGCCCCAGCCGCGCGGCACCAAGGTGATCGCCCAGGCCAGCGGGAAGCCCAGCAGCAGGCTGAACAGGGTCACCAGCCCGGCCACCGAAAAGGTGTTGAGCAGCACCCGCGCGTAGGCCGAGTTGGCGAACAGCTGCTGGTAGTTGCCCAGGCCCGGCTCAGGCTCCAGCACGCCGCGCAGCAGCAGGCCGATCAGCGGCGCGAGAAAGAACAGGCCGAGGAACAGCAGCGCCGGGGCCAGGTTGCCGGCGCCGCGCCAGCGTTGTTTGAGGGACGGGGCTTGCGCCATGGCACTCGCCTTGACCGGGGCCGGGCCGGCAGCGCTGGCAGCGCTCCCGGCGGCAGTGGAGGGACGGGACGCGGTGGCCGCCATTTTCATTTGACCAGCCATTCGTTCCACCGTGTCGCGATGGCCGGACCGTTCTTGGCCCAGTACGCGAAATCAAGGGTGATCTGATCCTTAGCGTAGGCAGTCGGCAGGTTGGGGGCCAGCGTCGAGTCCAGACGCGCCACGCTGTCGACGTTGACCGGGGCGTAGGCGGTCAGGTTGGAGAAGTCGGCCTGGCCTTTGGCGCTGCTGGCGCTGGCCAGGAACTTCATCGCCGCGTCCTTGTTCTTGGAACCCTTCGGCACGACGAGGATGTCGGCCATCACCAGGTTCTGTTTCCAGCTCACGCCCACCGGTGCGCCGTCCTGCTGCAGGGCGTAGGTGCGGCCGTTCCAGAACTGGCCGAGGCTAGCCTCGCCGGACGCGAGCAATTGCTGCGACTGGGCGCCGCCGCCCCACCAGACGATGTCTTTCTTGATGGTGTCGAGTTTCTTGAAGGCACGGTCCAGGTCCAGCGGGTAGAGCTTGTCCGCCGGCACGCCGTCGGCCAGCAGGGCCAGTTCCAGCACGCCGGGGCTCGGCCATTTGTACAGGGCGCGCTTGCCGGGGTAGGTCTTGGTGTCGAACAGGGCGCTCCAGTCCTGGGGCTTGTTGGCGCCGACCTTGCCTTCGTTGTAGCCGAGCACGAAGGAGAAGAAGAACGAGCCGACGCCGTGGTCGCTGACGAAGCGCGGGTCGATCTTGTCGCGCTGGATCTGCTTGAAGTCGAGGGGTTCGAGCAGGCCTTCGGCGGCGGCGCGCAGGGCGAAGTCGGCTTCGACATCGACCACGTCCCACTGCACGTTGCCGCTTTCGACCATGGCCTTGAGCTTGCCGTAGTCGGTGGGGCCGTCCTGCACGACGGTGATGCCGCTGGCCTTGCTGAACGGGTCGGCCCAGGCCTGCTTCTGCGCATCCTGGGTGCTGCCGCCCCAGCTGACGAAGTTCACGCTTTCGGCGGCCATTGCAGCGGGGCCGGTCACGCTCAGCAGTCCCGCAAGAAGGATTGCGGTTGCAGCTTTGTTCAACACCATTTTCACGCCCTCATTGTTGTGTTTTTCAGCGGGCTTGCGTTGTTGCCCGCCTGTCGGGAGCAGTAGAGGGACGGCTTCGTCAGCTCGTCCGGTCTATGGAATATCATATTATGGTATTCCAAGCTTTGTGCAAGCATTTTGCCGTACCGGTTATCCGGCAAACGGCGTCACTCGGTGAAGGGAATGCTCTCGACCACTTCCAGGTCGTAGCCGGTCAAACCGGCATATTTCAGCGGCGGCCCGAGGTGGCGCAGTTTGCCGACGCCCAGGTTCTGCAGAATCTGCGCCCCGGTGCCCACTTCAGAATAGATCCGCGACTGCGAACGGCTGAACTGGCGCGGTGGCTGGGTCAGTTGCGGCACCCGCTCCAGCAGCGCCTGGGAGGACTCATGGTTGGCCAGCACCACGACCACGCCATGGCCCTCGGCCGCGACCCGTTGCAGCGCTGCCCACAGCGTCCAGTTGCGCGGCCCGTTGTACTCGGCGCCGACCAGGTCGCGCAGCGGGTCGATCACATGCACGCGCACCAGCGTCGGCTGCTCGCGGCGCAGTTCGCCCATCACCATGGCCATGTGCACGCCGCCCTCGATGCGGTCCTCGAAGGTGATCAGGCGGAAGGTGCCGTGCACCGTCGGCAGCTCGCGTTCGCCGATGCGCTCGATGGTGTGCTCGGTGCTCAGGCGGTAGTGGATCAGGTCGGCGATGGTGCCGATCTTGATCCCGTGCTTTCGTGCGAAGGCTTCAAGGTCCGGTCGGCGGGCCATGGTGCCGTCGTCGTTCATCACCTCGACGATCACCGAGGCGGGCGTGAAGCCGGCCAGGCGCGCCAGGTCGCAACCGGCCTCGGTGTGCCCGGCACGGGTCAGCACGCCGCCTTCGCGGGCGCGCAGGGGGAAGATGTGGCCGGGCTGCACCAGATCCTCGGCGCAGGCATCGGGCGCCACCGCGGCGGCCACGGTGCGGGCGCGGTCGGCGGCGGAGATCCCGGTGGTGACGCCCACCGCCGCTTCGATGGAGACGGTGAACGCGGTGCTGAACACGCTGCCGTTGCTCGGCACCATTTGCTCCAGGCCCAGCCGCTGGCAATGTTCGTCGGTCAAGGTCAGGCAGATCAGCCCGCGAGCCTCCCGGGCCATGAAGCTGATCGCTTCGGGCGTGCAGCGGTCGGCGGCCAGCAGCAGGTCGCCTTCGTTCTCCCGGTCCTCGTCATCGACCAGCAGCACCATTTTGCCGAGGCGGTAATCTTCGAGGATTTCTTCGATAGTGTTGAAGGGCATGCTGGACTCCCGGTGTCTGTTGGAAATTTGTGGTATACCATAATACAAATTCAACCGAGAGGTCACTATGAAGGCTTACTGGATTGCTCATGTGGACGTCACCGACCCGAACCGCTACAGCCAATACACCCAACGCGCCCCCAAGGCGTTCGCCGAGTACGGCGGACGGTTCCTGGCCCGGGGCGGGCGCAGCGAAGCGATGGAGGGCAGGGCGACGCCGCAGCGCAGCGTGGTGATTGAGTTCGACAGCTACGAACAGGCGGTGGCGTGCTATCGCTCGGTGGCGTATCAGGAAGCGAAAAGCTACCGGGAGGAATGGGCGAGGGCGGAAGTCATTATTGTGGAAGGGATGGCGCCGTAAGGGCTTGCTTGCAAGGCTGCGCGAAATACAGCGAAATGCGCGGCTTGTCATTCATCGAAGGACGAGCCGCGCGTACGCAATCCAGAGCTCAGCACGGGATTTTCTTGCCTGCGGATTCACAAGCCATGCTCGAAGGGATTATTGAGGCATACCATGACAAGAGGAATGTTTGCAAATAGGCGAATTGGCTATTGGCTGCTGGGCGTTCTATTTGTAAATGCGATCTTTCTGGCGTTTCTGATTTTCGGGAACGGCTCGAAGGAACGTGATTTGGAGAGGGTTAAAACCACAGAGCCACTGCTGATCGAAGGGCAAAGTGGCGATGACAATTACTATGTCCTCCCCATCGGGACGACGCTATACCACGATAAAAGCTTTCCTGAAGGGCACGATCGCTATGTTGTCTATCTGAACCACAAAGGTTCAATCGCTCACGAAGAGGTTCCCATGAAGCCTGAGTATGGTGGCTCCTTCATCGACCCTCTTTGGTTGCAGAATATCGATGCGGACACATTGAAGGACATTTTCAAGCGCTTCCCGCTTTCCAAAAAAGACATCTCCGCTGCGCTCAAGACCAATGAGATCACCAAAGATGATTTGGCTGACATCATTCGGTCGATGCCGGACTGAGCACCGGCTATCGGGGATCCGGGCCGGGCTCTGCATCTGTTGAAGGTGGCTTCTGATCAGCGGATGAAATGAATCTTGCCGCTGTCGTCGTTGCCCACGTAGATGCCGTAGACGCCGGCCTGGCGTTCTTCGATGTAGCGTTCGAGGATCTGGCGGATCGCCGGGTAGTAGATCTTGTCCCAGGGGATGTCTTCGGGGGCGAAGAATTGGCAGTCGAGGGTTTCCGGGCCGTATTGGCCGGTGATCTCCAGGGCGATGGCGCGGAAGATGATGTACACCTCGCTGATCTTCGGCACGCTGAAGATCGAGTAGGGCGAGACGATCTCGGCGCGCACGCCGCTTTCTTCCCAGACTTCGCGCACCGCCGCCTGCTCGGTGGTCTCGCCGCTTTCCATGAAACCTGCCGGCAGCGTCCAGGTGCCCGGACGCGGCGGGATCGCCCGCTGGCACAAAAGGTATTTGCCGTCCTGCTCGATGATGCAGCCGGCGATGATCTTCGGGTTCACATAGTGGATGTAGCCGCAGCCGCGGCACATCAGGCGCTCGTGCGTATCGCCCGGCGGCACCTGCTGACCGAGGTCGGCGCCGCCGCATTTCGGGCAAAAGCTCGGGCTGAACATGTCAGCGGCCTATGCGCGGTTCTTTCAGCGCGATGGGCAGGGTGATCGCCGGGGTGGCGCCGGTCTCTTCCTGCTTGCGCTTGAGGTAGTCGAGGGCGACGGCGGCCGCGGCGCGCACGTGGTCGACCGACGCCTGGTGGGCGGCCAGCGGATCGCCGCTCTTGATCGCCTCGACGATCTTTTCCATTTCCTGGTTGCTGGCGCCGCGGCGGTTCTCCTGGGACACCGACGTCGCCCGCAGGTAGCTGATGCGCGCCTGCAACTGGCGCAGCTGAGTGGCGGCGATATGGTTGCCGGAGCCTTCCAGCAGCACGTCGTAGAAACCCTGCACCGAGTCGATCACCTGCTGCAGCTCGCCGTCCTTGAGCGCCTTGCGGTTCTCCTCCAGCGCTTTCTCCAGGGCCTTGATGTCCTTGGCCTTGGCGCGCAGGGTGAACAGCTGGACGATCAGGCCTTCGAGCACGCAGCGCAGCTCATAGATGTCGACGGCGTCGGCCAGCGTGATGATCGCCACGCGCGGGCCCTTGGCGTCGGCGAATTCCACCAGGCCTTCGGATTCAAGGTGACGCAGGGCCTCACGCACCGACGTGCGGCTCACGCCCAGGCGGTCGCACAGGTCGCGTTCGACCAGGCGGTCGCCCGGCAGGAGCTGGAAGTTCATGATGGCGCTTCGCAGCTTGTCCAGCACGATCTCGCGCAGGGTGACGGGGTTGCGATTGACCTTGAAGCTGTCGTCGAGTGGCAGGCGTTTCATGGAGTCCGCTCTAAATGTGGCTGTCCTTGCGGGGCGGTCAGACAGCCGAGTGTTGACTGGAGGCCTCGGCGTCGGCTTCGGCGAAGGCTTCACGGGCGAGCCGGAAACTGTCTACGGCAGCGGGAACGCCGCAGTAGATGCCGACCTGAAGCAGAATTTCGCGTATTTGCTCACGACTCAAGCCGTTACGCAAGGCGCCGCGCACATGCAGCTTGAGTTCGTGCGGGCGGTTGAGCGCCGAGATCATCGCCAGGTTGATCATGCTGCGCTCCTTGAGCGACAGGCCGTCGCGGCCCCAGACATGGCCCCAGCAATATTCGGTGACCATTTCCTGCAGCGGGCGGGTGAAGTCGTCGGCGTTCTGGATCGAACGGTTGACGTAAGCCTCGCCCAGCACTTGGGTGCGAATCTTCAGGCCCTTTTCGTATTTTTCGTTATTCATATTCTCAACCTCACCTCAGGCCCTGTGGGAGCTGGCTTGCCAGCGATGACGGCATCACATCGACATCTATGCTGGCTGACCCACCGCCATCGCTGGCAAGCCAGCTCCCACAGTGTTTTGCATTGTTTTCTCAAGTCAGGCTCGGCAACGCGCCGAGCTTGCCCTTGTGATAAATCATCGGCGTCACCGGCTGCGCCGGCAGGATCAGGTTCTTCACCGCGCCGACGATGATCGCGTGGTCGCCGCCGTCGTATTCGCGCCACAGCTCGCACTCGATGATCGCCGTGGCCTTGTCCAGGATCGGGTTGCCCAGTTCGCTCAGGTGCCAGGCGATGCCTTTGGCCTTGTCCTTGCCCTTGCCGGCGAAGGCATAGGCTTCGGCGGTCTGGTCGGCGGACAGCAAGTGGATCGCGAAGCGCTGGCTGTCACGCAGCACCGGGTAGGTGTCGGAGGCGTAGTTGGGGCAGAACAGCACCAGCGCCGGGTCGATCGACAGCGCGCTGAAGGCGCTGGCGGTGATGCCGACGATGCCCCCGTCCGCGTCGAGGGTGGTGACCACCGTGACTCCGGACGGGAAGGAGCCCATCACGTCTTTGTAAATGCCGGGTTCGATCATGTCGCAGGACTCCTAGCGCATCACGAAGGGATCAGGCATCGGGGCCTGGGAAAGGTTGATCCACACCGTTTTCAGTTCGGTGTAGGCCAGCACCGAATCGATGCCGCTTTCGCGTCCGTAGCCACTGTTCTTGAAGCCGCCGATGGGCGCCATCGCCGACACCGCGCGGTAGGTGTTGACCCAGATGATCCCCGAACGCACGTCACGGGCCAGGCGATGGGCGCGGCCCAGGTCGCGGGTCCAGATGCCGGCGGCGAGGCCGAACTGCGAGTCGTTGGCGATCGCCAGCGCTTCGGCCTCGTCCTTGAAGCGGATCACCGAGGCCACCGGTCCGAACACTTCTTCCTGCATGATCTTCATCGAGTTGCGGTCGCACTCGAACAGCGTCGGTTCATAGAACCAGCCGTCGCCCACGCCCGCCGGACGCTTGCCGCCGATGCGCAGGCGCGCCCCTTCGGCGAGGGCGTCGGCCACCAGGCCTTCGACCACGGCCAGTTGCTGGGCGGTGGCCATCGGGCCCATTTCGCTGCTGTCGTCCTGGGGGTTGCCGATGCGGATGCGTTGGGCGCGTTCGACCAGGCGGCCGACGAACTCATCGTAGATCTCGTCCTGCACCAGCAGGCGCGAGCCGGACACGCAGCTCTGCCCGGACGCCGCGTAGATCCCGGCGATGGCGCCGTTGATGGCGCTGTCGAGGTCGGCGTCGGCGAAAATGATGTTCGGCGATTTGCCGCCCAGCTCCAGCGACAGCTTGGCGAAGTTCTCGGCGCTGCTGCGTACCACGTGCCGGGCGGTCGCCGCGCCGCCGGTGAAGGCGATCTTGCGCACTAGCGGATGGCGGGTGAGGGCGGCGCCGGTGCTCGGGCCGTAGCCGGTGACGACGTTGACCACGCCCGGCGGGATGCCGGCTTCGAGGGCCAGGCGCGCCAGTTCCAGGATCGTCGCCGAAGCGTGCTCGGACGGCTTGATCACGATGGTGTTGCCCGCCGCCAGGGCTGGCGCGAGTTTGATCGCGGTCAGGTACAGCGGGCTGTTCCACGGAATGATCGCGGCGACCACGCCCATGGCTTCGTGCACGGTGTAGGCGAACAGGTCGGGCTTGTCGAGCGGCAGGGTGCCGCCTTCGAGCTTGTCGGCCAGGCCGGCGGTGTAGTGGAAGAATTCCGGCAGGTAGCCGACCTGGCCGCGGGTCTCGCGGATCAGCTTGCCGTTGTCGCGGCTTTCCAGCTGGGCCAGCTGCTCCTTGTTTTCGGCGATCAGGTCACCGAGGCGGCGCAGCAGCTTGCCGCGCGCGGTGGCGGTCAGGCCGCGCCAGGCCGGGCTGTCGAAGGCGGTCTGGGCCGCCTGCACGGCGCGTTCGACATCGGCCTCGTCGGCATCGGGCAGCTCGGCCCAGGGCTCGGCCAGCGCCGGGTTGAGGCTTTCGAAAGTCTTGCCGGAGAGGGCGTCGACCCATTCTCCGCCGATGCACATCTGGAAGCGTGCGAGTGTCATGCAACGATCCCCTTTATATGGTTTTGTCGGGCGTTTGCGGATTCGAGAAATTCCAGCAGCATCTGGTTGACCAGGCGCGGCGACTCTACGGGCATCATATGCCTTTGCTCGGGCAGCACGGCGACCTTCGCGCCGGGGATGCGCCGGGCCAGTTGCTCGGCCATCTCCGGGGTCGAGCCGGGATCCAGCTCGCCCGTGGCGATCAGCGTCGGCACCTGGATGCTGCCCAGGTCGTCGGCGCGGTACATGTCTTGCGTGGCGAACAGCGAATAGGTGGTCAGGTAGCCCTGCGGGTCGTTGCCGGCCAGGGTCTGGCGGATCGCGGCGATCTGCGCCGGGTTGGCCGCCTGGTATTCGCGGCTGAACCAGCGCGACAGCGCGGCTTCGGCGTTGGCGTCCGGCCCGTGCTCGGCGGCCTGGCTGGTGCGGGCGATGACGCCGGCGCGCTGCTCCTCGGTGCGGTTGAACACACTGTTGAGCACCACCAGCCCTTGCAGGCGCTGCGGGTAGTGCAGGGCGAAGGCCCGTGCCACCAGGCCGCCCATGGAAAACCCGATCACGGTGACCTGGGGCAGTTGCAGGTGCTCCAGCAGCTCCAGCAACTGATCGGCGTAGCCGAGCAGGCCGGTGTCGGCGGCCGGTCGCGGACTGGCGCCATGCCCGAGCATGTCGTAGGCGATCACCCGGTACTGAGAGGCGAGGCCGACGATCTGGCCGCCCCACATTTCTTTGTTCAGGCCCACGCCGTGGATCAGCACGACGGGTTGGCCGAGGCCGGTCGCCAGATAACTGGTGCCGGCGGGGGTGAGTTCAGCGGTGAGCCGAATCATGGAGCGCTCCTGCAATGCTTTCTTATTGTGGTCACTGGGCCTTTTCGGCGGCCAGCTCTTCCAGGTCGATGTAGCGGTTGCCGATGCGCGGGTGCAGGCGGCCGCCGTCGGCGCAACCGAGCACCACGACGATCTCGTCGGCGCGCGGCGCGTCTTCGATCTGCATTTCCAGGGTGATGTAGTGCGAGCGCAGGCCTTCGTCGTCCTTGTGCATCATCGGGATCTGGATCGAGGTGCCGGGACCGCCGCGCTTGTTGGTGAAGCTCAGGTAGCTCTTGGCCTTGACCGCTTCGCGGTAGTGATTGCCGAAGCGCAGGGTGTGGATCACCGCGGAGGCGTGTTCGATCTCGCCGTCGGCGCCGACCACGGCGGCCTTGCCGTAGGCTTCGATCTTCTCGGCGCCGCCGATGGCGGCCACCAGGCGTTCGACCATCAGCGCGCCGAGGTCGGAGCAGTTGGCGCGGATCTCCGGTTTCAGGTCTTCGACGAAGCCGCGGCCCAGCCACGGGTTCTTGATCACGACCGCCAGGCCGACCATGGTCACCGGGGTGTCGGTGGCCTTGCCGCCTTCGATGAAAGTCTCTTCGATGTAGCTGACGATCTTGCGGATTTCGAAACTCATGGGCTGCTCCGTAGGGGATAAGAGTGTCTGTGCGTCTGATGGTATACCATAATACCTATCGCGCAAGTCCCCTTCGCAAGTTTTGCGTCATCCATCCGGCGAATGGCCGTTCATTCGGCCGTCATCGCCAGCAGGCTGGCTCCCACATTGTTCTGCTGTGGCCACCGACTCTGCATTCACCCCAGATCCCTGTGGGAGCCAGCCTGCTGGCGATGGGGCCGCTCCGGCCTGCGTCTTTGTGGCCTGACCTGGCGCCTTCGTGAGCAAGCATTCGTCTGCAACAGACCGGTTTGGCGGTTAACAAAAGATAACGTGGCGCCGATTGTCAGACGTTTCCAAAGCCCGATAGGATGAGCCAGCATCCGAAGGGGCTCTGGACTGCGGGTTTCAGGACTATGCTGCACGCAGCGCAGCTGACCGGTCGGTCCCGGAGCACCCTTGCGGCGCCCTTGAAGGCCCGATGGCCCAACAATAATAAATAGGGGAAGGTCTATGGTTCGTTGCCGCCCGCCGGCGTTACGCAAAACCGCACTGCTGGCCACCGCCTGCGCCCTGCTGGGCCTGGCAGCCGTACCGGCCTGTGCACTGGCCGACGAAGCGCCCGCGGACGGGGTCTATTCCACCGCTTCGGCCAAGGCCGCCAAAAGCCTGATGCTCGATGTCGTCCATGCCGGCGCCCGGCTGGTGGCGGTCGGGGATCGCGGCCACATTCTCTATTCCGACGACCAGGGCAAGACCTGGATTCAGGCCAAGGTGCCGACCCGGCAACTGCTCACCGCCGTGTACTTCGTCGACGACCGGCACGGCTGGGCCGTCGGCCATGACGCGCAGATCCTCGCCAGCGAAGACGGCGGCCTGACCTGGACCAAGCAGTTCGAAGACCTCAAGCGCGAAGCGCCGCTGCTCGACGTCTGGTTCAAGGACGCCAGCCACGGCATCGCCGTCGGCGCCTATGGGGCGCTGCTGGAGACCACCGACGGCGGCCAGCACTGGGAAGACGTCAGCGACCGCCTCGACAACGAAGACCAATACCACCTCAACGCCATCGCCGCCGTGAAGGACGCCGGGCTGTTCATCGTCGGCGAGCAGGGCAGCATGTTCCGCTCCGCCGACTGGGGCCAGACCTGGGAAAAGCTCGAAGGCCCGTATGAAGGCTCGCTGTTCGGCGTGATCGGCACCGCGCAGCCGCAGACCCTGCTGGCCTACGGCCTGCGCGGCAACCTCTACCGCTCCACCGACTTCGGCGGCACCTGGGAACAGGTCGAGCTGAAGGCGGCGCGCGGTTCCCTGGAGTTCGGCCTGTCCGGCGCCACGCTGCTCGACGACGGTTCCATCGTGATCGTCGGCAACGGCGGCTCGGTGATCAGCAGCAGCGACAACGGCGAGACTTTCAGCGTGTTCAACCGGCCCGACCGCATTTCGCTGTCGTCGGTCACCGCCGCCGGCAACGGCGACCTGATCCTGACCGGGCAGGGCGGGGTACGCATCACGGCGCCCAACGGCGCCGAGCTGGGCAAATGAGCCGGATCAATAATAAGAAGGCGGGGCTATGACTTCCTTGAGCACTCATCATCAGGACAAGGCGACGTTCCTCGAACGCCTGATCTTCAACAACCGCCCGGCAGTGATCGTGATCTGCCTGCTGGTCAGCATCTTCCTGTTCTGGCAGGCCACGCTGATCCGGCCGTCCACCAGCTTCGAGAAAATGATCCCGCTCAAGCATCCGTTCATCGAGAAGATGATGGAGCACCGCAACGACCTGGCGAACCTGGGCAACACGGTGCGGATCTCGGTGGAGGCCACCGACGGCGACATCTTCTCCAAGGAGTACATGGAGACCCTGCGCCAGATCAACGACGAGGTGTTCTACATCTCCGGCGTCGACCGCTCCGGCCTTAAGTCGCTGTGGAGCCCGAGCGTGCGCTGGACCGAGGTGACCGAGGAAGGCTTCGCCGGCGGCGAAGTGATCCCGCAGAGCTACAACGGCTCCCAGGACAGCCTCGACCTGCTGCGCAACAACGTGCTCAAGTCCGGCCAGGTCGGGCGGCTGGTGGCCAACGACTTCAAGTCGAGCATCGTCGACATCCCGCTGCTGGAGTCCTACCCGGATCCGCAGGACCAGGGCAAGCTGCTGGCGCTGGACTACCGCAAGTTCTCCCATGAGCTGGAGGACAAGATCCGCAACAAGTTCGAGGCGCAGAACCCCAACGTCAAGATCCACATCGTGGGCTTCGCCAAGAAGGTCGGCGACCTGATCGACGGCCTGGTGATGGTGGTGATGTTCTTCGGCGTCGCCTTCGTCATCACCCTGATCCTGCTCTACTGGTTCACCCACTGCATGCGCAGCACCGTGGCGGTGCTGAGCACCACGCTGGTGGCGGTGATCTGGCAACTGGGGCTGATGCATTTCTTCGGCTTCGGGCTCGATCCGTATTCGATGCTGGTGCCGTTCCTGATCTTCGCCATCGGCATCTCCCACGGCGTGCAGAAGATCAACGGCATCGCCTTGCAGTCCAGCGAGGCGGACAACGCCCTGACGGCCGCGCGGCGCACCTTCCGGCAACTGTTCCTGCCGGGGATGATCGCGATCCTGGCGGACGCCGTCGGCTTCATCACCCTGCTGATCATCGACATCGGCGTGATCCGCGAACTGGCCATCGGCGCGTCCATCGGCGTGGCGGTGATCGTGTTCACCAACCTGATCCTGCTGCCGGTGGCGATTTCCTATGTCGGCATCAGCAAGCGCGCCGTGGCCAAGAGCAAGAAAGACGCGAACCGCGAGCATCCGTTCTGGCGCCTGCTGTCGAACTTCGCCAGCTCCAAAGTGGCGCCGGTGTCGATCCTGATCGCGCTGGTCGCCTTCGGCGGCGGCCTCTGGTACAGCAAGAACCTCAAGATCGGCGACCTCGACCAGGGCGCGCCGGAACTGCGGCCGGACTCGCGCTACAACAAGGACAACAACTTCATCATCAGCAACTACTCCACCAGTTCCGACGTGCTGGTGGTGATGGTCAAGACCAAGTCCGAAGGCTGCTCGCGCTACGAGGCGATGGCGCCCATCGACGAGCTGATGTGGAAGATGCAGAACACCGAGGGCGTGCAGTCGGCGATCTCGCTGGTGACCGTGTCCAAGCAGATGATCAAGGGCATGAACGAGGGCAACCTGAAATGGGAGACCCTGTCGCGCAACCCGGACGTGCTGAACAACTCCATCGCCCGGGCCGACGGCCTGTACAACAACAACTGTTCGCTGGCGCCGGTGCTGGTGTTCCTCAACGACCACAAGGCCGAGACCCTGGACCGTGCCGTGAAGGCGGTGCAGGCATTCGCCGCGGACAACAACAAGGACGGCCTGGAGTTCATCCTCGCCGCCGGCAACGCCGGGATCGAGGCGGCCACCAACGAAGTCATCAAGCAGGCTGAGCTGACCATCCTGGTGCTGGTGTACATCTGCGTGGCGGTCATGTGCATGATCACCTTCCGCTCGTGGGCGGCGACCCTGTGCATCGTCCTGCCGCTGGTGCTGACCTCGGTGCTGGGCAACGCGCTGATGGCGTTCATGGGCATCGGCGTCAAGGTCGCGACCCTGCCGGTGGTGGCGCTGGGCGTGGGGATCGGCGTGGACTACGGCATCTACATCTACAGCCGCCTGGAGAGTTTCTTGCGTGCCGGCCTGCCGTTGCAGGAAGCCTACTACCAGACCCTGAAGTCCACCGGCAAGGCCGTGCTGTTCACCGGCCTGTGCCTGGCCATCGGCGTGTGCACCTGGATCTTCTCGGCGATCAAGTTCCAGGCCGACATGGGCCTGATGCTGACCTTCATGCTGTTGTGGAACATGTTCGGCGCGCTGTGGCTGCTGCCGGCGCTGGCGAAGTTCCTGATCAAGCCTGAGAAGCTGGCGGGGCAGAAGGGCAATTCGCTGTTCGCCCACTGATCCTTGGGGGCTGGAACGACAAAGCCGCAACCTCAGGGTTGCGGCTTTTCTGCATTTCACGATTCACACAAAACCCTGTGGGAGATTCTATGTTGCAAGGGAACCCTGCAGCCTCAAGTTCGGTTGGTATTCGCTCTCGCTTTTCATGAGGGCGAATGCCACCCGGCACAGCT